>NZ_JBUDSW010000180.1:0-7614 GCF_054921475.1 Desulfobaculum sp.
CATGCGATACGGTTCTATACATCTGAAGGATTTGCTGTACAGCGGACGGATGGTGATTTTATCGTCATGGCACGTGACCTTGTGCTAGGCAGTGAAGATGGAGCGTGAAAACAAGGCATGCGCAATTGTTGGACCTGTCTGAGGACTAGCCTAGTAGGTCAGATGAGAAATAAAAATCCCCCGGAAGCGCAGCTTCCGGGGGATTTTTGTGAGTTGGTCTGCGCGTTCAGGCGGTGGCTGTGTGCAGGCTTTGGCCTGCAGGCGGGCCGTTTGGGGCGCGCTCTCGCTACGCTGTCGGAGCGGCAACGCCTTCGGATTCGTCTTCTTCGTCCACAAGAGCGGCGCCCAGGAGGCCGGTCTCCGTCATGGTTTGCTGGAGGGCGGCGTGGGTGTCGGGTTGCATGGAGACGAGGGGGAGGCGGAATTCTTCCGTCATCAGGCCCATGAGGGAGGCGGCGGTCTTGACCGGGATGGGATTCGTCTCGGAGAAGAGGGCGCGGCACATGGGCATCATGTGGTAGTGCAGCTTCTGCGCGGTGGCGATGTCGCCTTCGGCGAAGGCTTTACACATGCCAGCCATGGCGGCGGGCATGATGTTGGACACCACGGAGATGACGCCGCATCCGCCAACGGACAACAGCGGCAGGACCGTGAAGTCGTCGCCGGACAGCACACAGAAGTCGTCGCCACACAGTTCAACGACCTCGGAAACCTGACGCAGGTCGCCCGTGGCTTCCTTAACGCCAATGACTTCCGGAACGGCGTCCCTGATGGCCTTCAGTGTTTCGGGCTTCACGTTCAGGGCCGTGCGGCCCGGGACGTTGTACACGATGAAGGGCATGGACACCTCTGCGGCAATGGCCTTGTAGTGCGCTACAAGCCCCGCAGGGGTCGGTTTATTATAGTAGGGCGTGATGAGCAGCGCGCCGTCAGCGCCGGCGTCTTTGGCGTATTTGGTGAGTTCGACGGCCTCGCGGGTGTTATTGGACCCCGCGCCAGCCAGAACCGGGACGCGGCCTTTGACCTGATCCACACAAATCTGGATGGCCCGGCCATGCTCGGCGTGCGTCAAGGTGGCGGATTCACCAGTGGTGCCACAGGGGACGAGTCCGTCAATGCCCTGTTCAATCTGCCACTCGATGAATTCGCGGAACGTTTCCTCATCGATCTCGCCGTTTCGAAACGGCGTCACAAGGGCGCTAAGCGCTCCCTGGAACTGCATACTGCTCCTCCTCGGGTCAACAGTCCGGCGCGGAGGCGCCGGTTCTATTCCACAGGCGTCAGGCCCATGGATTCAGGATACATTTCGCCCTGATACGTCATAGCAGCCTTTCCCTGCAAAAAGACCGTACCGTTTTCTATAGAGATTTGCAAAACCTCGCCGCCGGACGTGGTGAGTTCCACCTCCGTGCCGACAAGGCCAAGCTGATGCGCAACGTACGCAGATGCTGCCGCACCCGTGCCGCAGGCGAAGGTTTCGGCCTCCACGCCGCGCTCGTAGGTGCGCAGGTACAGGCGGCCTCTATCGCGCACCTGAATGAAGTTGACGTTGGCACCTGCCGGGGCAAAGTGCTCATGCTCGCGCAGGGCGCGGCCAAGCTGCATCACGTCCACGGCGGCGACGTCGTCACACACGGTGACGGCGTGCGGGACGCCCGTGTTCACAAAGTGGACATCAAGGCTCTGGCCGTTCACGTCCAGCTTTGCGCCAAGGGCGAGGTCCAGCGGCGGCGTCAACTCCACCTTCACGCGTTCTTCGGCTTCATTGACTTCCGCATGGATGGGGCCGGCGTCCGTTCCAAAGACGTGGCTGCTGCCAGCCAGCCCAAGGCGGGCGGCAAGGCGGGCGGCGCAACGCGAACCGTTGCCGCACATCTCCGCGCGGGAGCCGTCGCCATTGTAGAAATGCCACACGTAGTCGACATCCTGCCGCTCGGGCGCGTCCTGCAGGAAGATAAGCCCGTCCGCGCCAATGCCAAAGCCGCGCGGGCACACGTGGGCGGCCCATTCGCTCATGGCCGCCTGCGGCAGGCGCAGCGCGCGGTTGTCTATCAGTACAAAGTCATTGCCACTGCCGTGCATCTTGAAGAAAGGCACGCCAGTTCCAGAATGTTTGCTCATGGCACTCATCCGAAAAATGGTTGGGAGTTTGCGACAAGGGTGCAGTGTGGCGCGTTTTGTGAGGAAGCGCAACCCCTAGCGGGCATTGGGGAAAAGTTTCCTCAGCGTGCGGGCCATTTCGCTGTCGGGCAGGGAGTTGTCGCGAAGGGGGCGGAAATCAAGGACGATGTTCTTCTTTGGGGTCCACTTCCAGTCCGCATCGTCGTGGCGTGGCCACGTGTTGATGCGCAGAACATGCACGGCGCGGCCCTTGCTGTAGGAGCGCACCCAGAAGGTTTTTCCGCCAGCTTCCACGCGCCCGGCAAGGCCCGGACCGGGCCCGGCGCCAAACAGAACGTCGAGGACAGGCCCGGCGGCGTCCAGATAGTGCTTTTCCGTCATGAAGCCCCACGGACTGATGCCGATGACGAGCTTGGTGCGGCTGCGCAGGCTTTTGGCCTTGGCGGCGATGCTTTTCATGAGATAGCGGGGGACAGAGGTCTGCCCGGCGGGGAGCATGGGAAGGTAGATGATGCCGATGGAGGCATTGTTGACGTCCACGGTAGAGAATTGCACATGGACCGAGGCGGTGCGCCAGCCCTCTGGGCGCGAAAGGCCTGCTGCGCTAAGCCAGTCGGCTTCCCTTGGGGAAAGGTAGCCGATGTCGTAGGCCAGCAGGTCGTAGGCGTCCTTGAGGGACTGGGCAAGAGATGCGGGACCGTCCGGTTCTTCCCCGCAGGGAGTGAATTCGAACGGTCCCGCCAAAAAGAGCGAGCGGGCACCCTGCTTGTCATTGTCTCTCACGGAGGCGAAAAGGGTGGCGCGTCTGTCCAGACCGCCGAGCGTCTTGCCGCCTCAGGTGGGGCAGGGTGCGTAATGCCCGTAGGTATTCGATGTGTAAACCAGCTGAAGTCGAGTCTCGTCGTGGGGAGCGGCGAAAGCAGTGCTGAATGAGAGCGCAGCCAGTAGGAGTATGAGTGTGAGAATCCGGGGCATTGCTTCCTAGCTGTTGACGAATTCCTTCAGCTCTTTACCGGGCCTGAAGAAGGGGAGCTTCTTCGGGCGGACCTTGACGATTTCGCCGGTTTTCGGATTGCGGCCGATGTACCCGCCGTAGTCCTTGATTTTGAAGCTGCCAAAGCCGCGAATCTCCACCCGCTCCTCGTGGATGAGGGAGCTTTTGATGGAGTCGAAGAATGTGTTGACGACGACAGCCGCTTCGTCAACATGCAGATTCTTCTTTTCTGCCAGGGTCTTGATGAGTTCACTTTTGTTCATAGTCTCCTCCCGGTTGCGAAAATACGTGTTCCCCATACACGTGGTGCCAAAAAAAAGGCGCTTTCTTGCTTATGCAAATATGCCGAATTTCGAGGAATTCCGTCAAGCCTATTCCGCGTCATTTGAGGAAAAATTTTGCAATACCCCCTGATTGCCGACATGAGGCAGCAGATTATCCCTCATGCGGCGCAGCTTGATGGCCAAAGAGAGGATATCGCGCCCTGCGTCGGAGGAGGGGGCGTACTTTAAGAGCGGCACCTGACGGACAACGGCGGCGGCCACGGCCGGGTCGCTGCGTACGGTGCCCGCGTAGTTCAGCGTAATGCCAAGAAAACGCTCGCACGCGGCGTTGAGGCGCTGAAAGCCCTTGCGGCCCTCGGACTGTGAGGCGGCTTGGTTGACCACCACATTGAAGGTGTCCACGCCGTATTCGGAGTGCAGTACCTTAATAAGGGCGTAGCCGTCAGTGAGCGAGGTGGGCTCGGGCGTGATGACCACCACGCGCTCCTGCGACATGGCGGCAAAGCGCAGTACGGTTTTGCTGATGCCCGCGCCAATGTCCATCAGCAGAAAATCATATCCGCCGATGATGCTGTTGAGCTTATCGAAAATGAGGCCTTGCAGGTCCTCGTCAAGGTCGATCAGTTCGGGCACACCCGACGCCGAGGGGAGGAAGTCGAAGTTGGATTCCTCGATGGGAACGACGATATCCTTGGCCTTGGCGTCATCGGTCAGCAGGTCCTGAAGGCTTTTGTCCGGCGTGAGGCCGAGCAGAACGTCCAGATTGGCCAGCCCGAGGTCGCAGTCCATCAGCATAACAGGGTGCCCGGCTTTGTGCAGAGCATACCCGAGGTTCAGGGCGAGGTTGGTTTTGCCGACACCGCCCTTGCCGCTGACGATGGAGAAGCTGATCGCGTTATTCTTTTTGTCAGTCATGTCCATGTCCTTGGATCAGTTTCCCGTGAACAGGAATTTCTTTTCATTGGTTTCCACAAGCGTCGCTTTGGACGGTGCGGCCACATCCTGCAACGGGGCGGTGACGACCGTGTCCTTTCCGGCAGCCTTGGCGGAGTAGAGCGCCTTGTCCGCCAGAGCGATGAGGTCTGGCGGCGTGCCTTCGGCCATGCTTTTATATGTGACAAGCCCTGCCGAACAGGTCACGGAGATGGGGGTGTCCACTCCGGGGCAGGGGATCTGCGTTTCGCGCATGCGCGCGAGCAGGCGTTCCACCATGGCGCGCGCTTTGATAAGGCCGGTTCCGGGCAGCAGGAGCGCAAACTCCTCGCCGCCAAGGCGCGCGGCAACGTCGTAGCGCCGGGTCTGGGTCAGCATCAGCCGCCCAAGGGTCACCAGCACTTCGTCGCCGCAGGGGTGGCCGTAGGTGTCGTTGACGGTTTTGAAGTCATCAAGGTCCAACATGACGACGGACAGTGACGACCCGGCGCGCTGGGCGCGCTCCAGCTCCTGCTCCAGACTGCGCTCAAAGGCGCGGCGGTTGAACAGGCTGGTGAGCGGATCGTGCTCCGTCTGATAGGCCAGCTCTTCCAGCGTCTGCTGGAGATGCTCCAGAAAAGGATAGTCCCCCTCCCCAAAGGGTAGGGCGAGCCATTCGCGCAGGCCATATTCTTCCGCCAGCGTGGGCCATTGGTCCAAGGACAGGCCCGGACACAGGCGCAGTATGCCAAGCACACCGTCCTTTGCGTCACAGGCGGAGAAGTCCTCGTGGGTGCTGTGCACCAGCCTGCGCAGGGATTCCAGCTCCCGCACAAGGGGGTCGTAGTCGACGTCGATGGTCGCGGCGGTCTTATTTTTGGGCATGAATACTCAGCAGGTAGTTTCTGATGAGGGTATCCAGATCACCGTCCAGCACCGCGTCAACATTGGATATTTCCGTGTTGGAGCGGTGGTCCTTGACCAGCCGGTAGGGCTGCAGGACGTAGGAGCGGATTTGGCTTCCCCATGCGATGGCCTCTTTGTCGGCATATTCGGCCTGCCGCTGTTCGGCGCGCTTGCGCATTTCCCGCTCGTAGAGGCGGGCGCGCAGGACTTTGAACGCGGAGTCCTTGTTGCGGTGCTGGGACTTGTCGTTCTGGCAGGAGACGACGATGCCCGTGGGGATATGGGTCAGCCGCACTGCGGAGCTGGTTTTGTTGACGTGCTGGCCGCCCGCGCCACTGGCGCGGAAGACGTCCACCCGCACGTCCTCGTCCCGGACTTCAATTTCCACATCCTGCGTGGCGTCGGGGTAGACGTCAACAGAGGCGAAGGACGTATGCCTGCGGCCCGTGGAGTCAAAAGGCGAAATACGGACAAGACGGTGGATGCCTTTTTCGGCCTTGAGCAGGCCGTAGGCGTTGGTGCCTTCGATGAGCAGCGTGACGGACTTGATGCCTGCCTCGTCGCCGGGAAGCTGATCCAGCGTCTTGATTTTGAAACTTTTGGCCTCGGCCCAGCGCACGTACATGCGCAGCAGCATTTCGGCCCAGTCCTGCGCCTCGGTTCCGCCTGCGCCGGGGTGGATTTCAAGGATGGCGGGGGCGGCGTCGGCGGGTTCGGCCAGCAGGGTGCGCAGTTCGGCTTCCTGCAGGCGCTCGGCCAGCAGGTTCACCTGCTCCTGCAGGGCTTCCAGAACATCCTGACTTTGGTCCTCGTTTGCCATCAGGAGCCATTCGTCAAGGTCTTCCTTGGCCGCCAGCAGGGCGTCCCACTGCTCCATCAGGCTGGAGAGGTGGCTTTTTTCCTGAAGCATAGGCGTCAGCGCTTCAGGGTTATCCCATGCGCCGGGACGCGACAGCTCCATCTCTATGTCTGCAAGCCGGTCTCTGCTCTGGTTCCGGTCAAAGACGCCCCCAGAGGCTTTCAAAGTCTTTGAGCAGGGAGCCGCCTTGAGCCTTGAGATCGTGATATTGCAACATGGTCGGAAATATATCCTTTGGATTGAATGTCTTGGAAGAACCCAAGAGTATAGGTGATTCGCGGCTGTCAATCAAGCACGCGCACCTGCTCCCGCGCGGGGCGCAGGCAGGCGACGCCGCCAAGGATGAGCGCAAGGGCGAAGCTGGCCGTCAGGATGGCTGTGCGGTGGCGGTGAAATGGTGTCATGACGGAAATAAGGCCCACACCGGAAGCCACAACGCTTTCCGCGCGGAAGAGCGAACTGTGGGCGTGGATGCGTCCGTAGGGATCGATGATGGCGGAGATGCCGGTATTGGTGCCGCGCACCAGCCAGCGTCCCTGCTCAACGGCGCGCAGGGCGGACATTTGCAGATGCTGAAAGGGCGCGGACGAGTGGCCGAACCATGCATCGTTGGAGATGTTCACCAGCAGGTTGGCCCCGGCCGCCACACGGGCCTGCGCCAGTTCCGGGAAAATTGTTTCGTAGCAGATGAGGACGCCAATATCCATCTGCCCGGCGGGCAGGGGCGTGCTCTTGATGCCGGGCACAAAGTCCCCGCCGCCCTGCACCAGCTTGTTCAGGAAGGGCAGATACTCGCCAAAGGGCACGTATTCGCCAAAGGGAACAAGGTGCTCCTTGTCGTAGAATCCCGCGTTGGAGCCGTCCGGACCGATGAGGAAGGCGCGGTTGTGCATGCGGTAGCCGCCGCCGTCCGGAATGGGCGTGTACGCGGGGGCGCCGGTGAGCAGATGGGTGTGCCCCTCCCGCGCCAGCTTGCGCACGCGGGCGCTCATGAGGCTGGTTTCCTGAAAATAGAACGGCAGCGCCGTCTCGGGCCAGACGATGAGGTCCGGGGTGTTGCCGTCGCGGGTTTGTGCGCCCCCGGTCAGGGTGGCGTAGCGGTCTACGGTGCCATTTTGGAACGTGACGTCCCACTTTTGGGCTTGGTTGATGTTGCCCTGCACCAGCGCCACGCTGATGCTGCCGTCCGAAGGCAGGGGCTGGGCGGTGCGCATCATTCCATATCCGCTGATGGTGGCCAGCACGCCAACGCTCACCGCCACAGCGGCGGCTTTGCCACGCGCGGCGACGGGCATGGAAATGCTCCCGGCAATGATGCCCGCAAGGGCGTTGGCGCCAATGAGCGATGCCGTCTGCAGAAGCCACGGTACTGGGACAAGCGCGCTGGAGAGCGGAAGCCACGCAAAGCCCGTAAACAGCCAGCCGCGCAAGGCCTCAAGGGCCGTCCACAGCGCGGCGGCAAAGAGCCCCGTTGCCAGCCAGTGAAGCCTTTCCTGCACCAGCCGGATTCCCGCGGCGAAGATGCCCGTGTACAGCCC
>NZ_JBUDSW010000181.1:0-7594 GCF_054921475.1 Desulfobaculum sp.
CGCACCTGCCTTCTTCCCTTCCCCCACCACCACACATAAAAAAGCCCCGCCGAAGTCGGCGGGGCTTTTTGGAAGACGAGGCGTGCGGGGAACGGAGGAGGCTGTTCCCGCACCGTGTGGATGGTCCGTACTACCGTCCATCCTCGTCATGATGCTCATGGGATTCATGATAGCCGGTGAACATGCCCTTCACGAGGGAGAGAACATGGTCGCCCGTGGTGCTGAGGTAGATATGGACCACGAGGAAAACTGCGAATCCAAAGGCCAGCACGTAGTGGACCGAGGCAGTCAGCCAGCGTCCCGGGTAGCCCAGTATCGTCTCAGGCGTGAGTTCGGGGAAGAACATCCACACGCCGGAGAGGATGAGCAGCGGCATCATGATGTACATCAGCGGCAGGTACGCCGCCTGCTGCAAGGGGTTAAAGCGCTGGGAGCGGGTCACGCGGAAGGGATGCGCCTCGCCGCGGAAGATGCCCCACAGGTAGAACCGGCCCTGCAGCCACCACCGCACGATAAGGCCGCGCGGATTGGGGATATATTGCTTAATGTTGCCGGTGATGATGGCCATCACGACGAACACGCCGTAGTTGGCAACCAGCATCCAGCCAGCGATGTCGTGCACGCGCACGCTCGCCGCAAAGTCCAGCGTTCCCGGCAGTCCGGCAAAATGCAGGCTAAAGCCGGTAACGATGAGCACGATAAACAGCACCGCGTTCAGCCAGTGCCACAGGCGCACGTGCAAGTCGTACACGTATTCGCTGTGCTTCGGGCCGGGCATGTTGCGGTGCTTCAGGCCGGTAACAATGCGCAGGCCGCCATGCAGCAGCACGCCAAACAGCGCGGCCAGCGCCAGCTTAAAGGCCCATGCGTCAAGGATGACGTTGCGCGTTGCGCCGATGACGTAGGAATCCTTGAACAGGCCGTCATTGATGAAGCCCAGCTGGTCCACCTCGGGCATAACCGAGGCCGACGCATCTGCGCCGGTGGTGTCCAGCTTCAGGAGCTTGGTCATCAGTTCGGTATCGTCGAACAGGCCCTTGCCAAGGAACTTCCCGGCCACGTCGCTGTCCGTCGGCGCCTCGTGCATACGCTCCACCAGTGCGGAGCTTGCGCTATGGCAGACGGTGCAGTCCTTGACGGACTCATCCTTGGGCAGGATGCGGTGCATGTCCGTGGTCTGCGCGGGGGTGTGGCACTCCACGCAGCGCACGGCCTTAAAGTGCGCGTCCTTATTGGGCAGGAAGTCATGCGACAGGTCCTGCTCCCAGACGTCCTTTCCGGACAGCTTCTTGTAGCCGGTCAGGTCGGTATGGCAGGCGAGGCAGGTGTAGTTGTCGAATCGAATCTGCGCCTGCGACGGCTTGGTTGCCGGATCGTTCTCCACCGTGTGGGCATCGTGACAGGAGGCGCAGGTGAACTTGTCGCCCAGCTTCTTCACGTGATGGCTTTCGGTAAAGGACGTCTTTATCTCGTTGAAATACTTGCCGTGGCAGTCCGCACAGTCCTTTGCGCCCTTGCCGGAGAGCTTGTGGGGAACAACCTTGAAGTCCTCCTTCGTTCCGGCGCCTTCGTGGCATTCGGTGCACGCCAGTCCACGGTGGGTGCTCTTGGCGAACCGCTCGGCGGGGACGTACAGATCCACCGAGGCTCCCCGCTCCGTGCGCGGAGCGAGGTCAATGTCACCGTGGCACTTCAGGCACTCGGCATTGGCCTCTTTGGCCGGCATCTGCCTGGCCGACAGCGGGGCGGCGGCGAGGAGGCAGAAGAGAAGGGGTAAAAGGACCCCTGCGGCTATTCTGCGCATTGGTTCTATCCTCTATGGTTTATTGGGCGACAGGTCTCTGCCGCAGCCCTATTTCTTGAAGTTCTCGTAGTGGAAGGGATGGCAGGTGTTGCAGTACACCGTGGATTCCTCGTGCTCCTTGTGGCACGTGGTGCAGGGTGCATCCGTTCCATAGTGGGGCGAATTGTGCGGATTGTGATCCAGCTTCGCCGTCAGCTGCGCCACCTGCTCGCGCGTGCCATGGCACTTCAGACAGTTTCTGTCGTCGGGCGCGGTGGAGGGGTTGTTGGCCCCGTGGCACAGTTCGCAGTTGGTCCCGTTCTGGTGGACCTTGCGGTGGTAGTCCTTGACGGTCTTGCGGCCCAGCTTGGTGTCAATCCAGAGCTGCATACGCTCCGCCGCACCGGGCTCGTGGGCGACCTTGGTCTCGGCGACCTTTTCCCCGGCGGCAAAGGACGGGGCGAACCAACCGCACATCGAGGCGGAAAGCACAAGGGCGCACATCACGGCTGTGTGCTTCTTCATGGTCGTATCCTGTGGCTGGTGTAGAAATTGACCGTGGCGGCCCGATTCCCGGGGGGGATGGGGCACGGAGCGCCACGGTCAACCGTTTCGTGATTCAGACTACCTGTCGTATTCCTTCAGGAAGTCGTGGGACGTCTGGATGTCGGGCGTAAAGGGGCGGTCCTTGTCGATGAAGGCCACATCCTTACGGTAGGCGCGGAACATGGCGCCAGTGCCACGACCCAGTTCAATATCGCTCTCGCGCTCGCGCAGGTCGATGGCCTGAGCGGCGTGGTACAGCTCAAGGCCGTAGATGTAGTACATGTTGTCCACAATGCGGGAGAGGCGGTCAGCCACACGCATGGAGTTGGTGGCGGTGTCCTCGATGTTGCCGGCCAGCGGGATGGTGTCCTGAGACACGGGGTTGGCCAGGGAGCGCACGTCGGCGTCCAGAGACACAAAGGGCTTGCCGATGGCGCCGAAGTTGATGGCAACGTCGTCGGCGGCCAGGAAGCGGGACAGATGCGTGAAGTGCGGGTCCACGAGGCGCAGGCAGCGCATGGCGGCGTTGCGGGACACGTGGGACAGGGCAATGCCCAGGTTCTGCATCTTCAGGACCACAGGCAACGGCTCAAAGTTGGAGGTGGGGAAGATAGCGCCCTTGATGTGGCCGGCGTCAAGGTAGTACTTGGCGACCTGCTCAGGGGTATCGGCGCTGGGCTCAATGCCCACGACAACGGCGGGGTTGTCGTCGGAGGAGTTGACCTGCACGTTCCACTTGGCTTCAGCGTCCTCAAGAGCTTCCATAGCAGCGCCAAAGGTGAAGGCGGTGGTACGGTAGCTCAGGGGGTCCTGCAGGGCGCGGCCCTTCATGGGCTGCCACACGTAGCTGCCTTCCAGCTCGTCGCGCATGACCTTGGAGGCCTTGGCAAAGCAAGAGAAGGGACGCACGTCGTTGACCTGCTTCAGGAAGGGCGCAACGTTGCCGTTGAGGCCTTCGAGGGACAGACCGAAGACAACGGGAGCCACCTTGAGGAACTGCTCGGCTTCGCTGAGGGCGAAGGCGGACTTGGCCATGGCCGGAGCGTTGGTGCTCAGGATGGCGAGGGCGTCCTTGCCGGAGGGCTCCAGAGCCTTGATGCCGGCCTTGGCGAGGGCCTCGGCGCCGGACATACGCTCACCCTGGAAGTCGGCCTTCCACTCGCCCATCATCACGAGGCCGATGTGGGGAGCGAGGGTGATGTCGCATTCGCCCACGGTGCCGCGGGAGGGCACAACGGGCAGCAGGTTCTTGTTCAGAAATTCCTTGTAGAGCTCGGCAACGTAGGGCTGGGCGCCGGTACGGCCGCAGAGCATGGTGTTCAGGCGGATGGCCATGGTGGCGCGCACCATGCGGGGCTCCATGTCGGGGCCAACGCCAGCGCTGTGAGCGCGCAGGGCGTTCACGTTGAACTGCTGGGACAGGCGCAGCACCTCGGGGGTGAGCACGCGCTTGCCGCTTTCATCCACGTGGAAGATGGACTTGTCTTTGTTCAGACCAACGCCAACGGTGAGGCCGTACACGGGGCGGCCTTCGGCGGCGAACGCCATGAGCAGCTCGCGGCTGTCCTTGACGCGCTTCATGGCGGTGGTGTCGATGGAGACCTGAGCGCGGCCTTCGGCAATGTCCACAAGCTGAGCGAGGTCCATATCGTGACCGTTCAGGGTCACAATCTTGTGGCTGGCCCATGCGGTGCAGGCCATAACCTGCATGGCGGCGAGGCAGATGACGGCTGCCACAAGCCTACGGGTAGCGGAAAAATGCATTGTTTCCTCCAGTTGAGCTCTTCTGATGTATGTCCAAACCATCGGCTTCCGGGTGACGGGAAAGTCAGGCCGGGGCGCTCCCTAGCTGACGACACTCCGCCATCAGCGCGCCCCGGTCGTTCCCAGGAAGACGAAAGATCTCTGCCTTGCTCAGCGCGGCCTTGCGTCCGGCCAAACGGCCGATGACCAAGGTCTCGGCAACGGCGCAGCTGCCCAGACGGCTTGCGCCGTGGGGACCGCCCGTTACCTCGCCGGCGGCGTACAGGCCCGGGATGGGCTGGCCGGAGCGCATGTGCATGACCTGCCCCTCGGTGTTAATCTCCACACCGCCCATGGTGTAGTGCACCTTGGGCCAGCAGCGAACGGCGTAGAACGGACCTTCGTCCAGCAGGACGGCGCGGCCCATAGGCTTGCCGAATTCCTTGTCCTCGCCGGTGCGCACGGCCTCGTTGTAGGTGGCAACCTGCTGCTTCAAGCCGTCAACGGGCATGCCGAAGTGCTTGGCCAGCTCCTCAACGGTGTCAAACTCCCACGCCACGCCGTACTTGAGGCAGGCCTTGAGGGTCTGCGCGCGGTCGGCGCCCTTGGCGTTACAGAACACCACGGGGTAGACGGGGTGCCCCTCGTCGTCGAGGCGGGTCATAACGGCTTCGGCTCTGGCCTTGCGGTCGGCCAGTTCGTTGACAAAGCGCTTGCCGGTGCGCACGTCCACCATGATGCCATTGGGGAACCCGGCGATGGTGTTGAACTGCGACACCATGCCAAAGCCCTTCTCGTCCGGGGAGGTCCACGGGCCGAGCTGGATCAGGTTAATCTGCACGGGAGCCGCGCCAACGCCGAACATGGCCTGCATGCCCTCGGACGTTGCGCCCGGATGGTTGGTGGAGTCGATGCGTCCGTCCAGATTGGGGTTCTGCATCATGCGGAAGCGGCGGTCCTGCGAGAAGCCGCCGGAGCACATGATTACGGCCTTGCGCGCGCGGAAACGGCGCAGTTCTCCGGTTTTCTCATCCGGGAACTCGTAGCGGTCACGCACGACGAGGCCCATCACGCCACCGTTTTCGTCCATGACAAAATCTTCCAGCTTACAGCGGCTGCGGAAGGCCACGCCCAGCTTTTCGGCGCTCTTCTTCAGGGGGCGGATGATGCCCGCGCCGGAGCTGATGGTGGTCTGCAGGGTACGCGGCACGCTGTGGCCGCCAAAGTGCTGCAGAAACGGCTTGTACTCCACGCCGTGCTCAAGGGTGAACTCGTAGGCGGGGCGCGTTCCGGCGGCGACAATCTTCAAAAGGCCCATGTGGTTCAGGCCGCGGCCAGCCTTGAGCATGTCCTGGACCATAAGGTCCACGGAGTCCTTGATGCCTTCCTTCTCCTGCAGGGGAGAACCGGCAACGGCAAACGCGCCGCCGTTGATGGCGGAGTTGCCGCCAAAGACGGGCATCTTATCCACGACAAGCACATCCGCTCCGGCCTTACGTGCCTCAAGGGCGGCGGCCATTCCGGCGAATCCGCTGCCGACAACGATTACGTCGTACTCCTTGTCCCACGCACTTACGGGCGTGCGGGATTTCTCCACGGGGACGTCCTTTTTTTCCTCTCCGGTCACGCAGCCCTGGAGCATTCCGGCGGCGAGGCCACCAGCCAGGACCGCCCCGGCGCGCAGCACGTCCCGGCGAGACTTGCGCGCACTCTGGGGTGCGGAGCGCTTCGTTTCGGTTTCTTTCATATCGAGTGAAAGCTCCTTGCTTGCGAAAACTTGCGTCGTGTCGACTCGTTCACGCCCGCCTCATGGCGAACGACCACGCCATAGAGGCAGAAAGCGTGCCAACGTTCACAATGAATAAATTCAGTGCGTTACACACGGCAGCACACAAAAAACGCGAAATATAGCGATTGACATGTGCGACATTTCGCACTAACCGCGATATTTCGCGTTTCATTCGTCACGGAGTCTCCATGAACACAAATGATTTTTTCCACCACGCCACAGTGCGCATCTGCGGCAGCCTCGACATCGAAAAAGCCCTCTACGACTGCTGGAAATACTTGCGCCAGCATATTCCGGCAGATGGTATGTACATTAACATGTTCCGCCCGGACGTAAAGGCAATTCGCTTCATCGCGCGGGCGGATGCGGGCGGCGGCAACCCCATGAACGAGCAGGTCGCCATCACCGACGACATGTGCCGCACCCTGCTGGAGCCGGATCGGCCACGAATCCGCATCCTTGCCGACCTGGACGACGACCCCGTCACCGGGCGCGTGGCCGGAACCATCTATCCGGTGGACACATCAATTCTGCTCATGCGCATGATGATTGAGGACCGCCACCTTGGCGTTGTGGGCCTGCACGCCCACGGGCGCGGGCGGTTCCACTCCGGGCACGGCACCCTGCTCAGCCTGCTGCACGAGCCCTTTGCCATTGCCACGGCAAACGCCCTGCGCCACCGCAAGCTCCTGCGCACCAACTCCCGCCTGACGCGGGAAAACCAGTTCCTGCGCGAACAGCTGTCCGAAAGCCGCAGCGGCGCGGTCATCGGGGACGAAGGCGGCCTGCAAACCGTGATGAAACGCGTGGCGCAGGTGGCGCCGCTGTCCAATACGGTGCTGCTGCTGGGCGAAACCGGCGTTGGCAAGGAGGTCATTGCCAGCGTCATCCATGCGCGTTCGCCGCGTCACGACGGCCCCTTTATTAAGGTCAACTGCGGCGCAATACCCGAATCCCTCATGGACTCCGAACTCTTCGGGCACGAGCGCGGCGCGTTTACCGGGGCAACCCACGCCAAGAAGGGCGTGTTTGAGCAAGCCCACGGCGGCACCCTGTTTTTGGATGAAATAGGCGAACTGCCGCAGAGCGTGCAGGTGCGCCTGCTGCGCGTTTTGCAGAACCATCAGGTGACGCGCGTTGGCGGCAGCATGCCGCGGGACGTAGACATCCGCATCGTCACCGCCACCCACCGCAATCTGCAAAAAATGGTGGAACTCGGCTCCTTCCGCGAGGACTTGTGGTTCCGCCTCAACGTCTTTCCCGTCACCATTCCGCCCCTGCGCGAGCGCCCGCAGGACATCCCGGATTTGGTGACGTGGTTCTCGGCGCGCGCCGCACGGCGCCTGAGCCTTAGCCGTGTGCCCGACGTCCCGCCCGAGGAAATGCAGCGCCTTATGGCCTACTCCTGGCCCGGCAACGTGCGCGAGCTGGAAAACTGTGTGGAACGCGCCATTATCCTCTCCGGCGGCGCCACCCTGCACTTCGACTGGCTGGCGCAGACGCCCCCGCGCCCCCAGCCCTGCCCGGACCCGCAGGACGCGCCCTTTACTCCGCGTACGCTGGACACCGTCATGGCCAACCACATCGCCGCAACGCTGGAGCAGACCAAGGGGAAAATCCATGGTCCCGGCGGCGCGGCGGAGCTCCTTGGCCTCAATCCCAGCACCCTGCGAAGCCGCATGAAAAAGCTGGGCATCTGCCGCGAGCACGGCTAACCACGCGGCAATGGCGCG
>NZ_JBUDSW010000182.1:0-7578 GCF_054921475.1 Desulfobaculum sp.
AATCCTAAGGATTGTTAAGGAAATTATTTCCTTAACCCGCCGGAGGCCCTCTTCTCCTGTCATTTGGCAAGCCTGCCAGCCAAAAGAAAACGCCCCGCAGGGGCGAGACTGCGGGGCGTGTGGTCACACGGACAGGCGCTATGAGGAGGCCTATCGCGCGGAATTATTTCTGCTTTTTGAAGATGATGAGCGGGCAGTTTTTGCAGACGTCTGCGCCGGGGAAGTTGTCACCGGGGCGGGTGATGGACGCGGAGCCGTGCTGTTCCTTACGGGAGAGCAGGCGGTCGATGGTCGGGCCGATGTGTTCACCGGGGATAACGACGTTGATTTCACCGCGTTCGGTCTTACCGGCGTTGTAGCTGCCGCTGCAGGCGGGGAGCATGTTGAACTTCTTCTCATTGAAGGAGTAGACGTTGCCACCGCATGCGGAGGAGTTGATGGTGATATTGGTCTGGATGGGGTGCACATCCATGGCGGCGGCGTAGTCCACGGCGAGGTGGTAGGCCTGCATGTTGTCGCAGTAGAAGTGCACGGTATCCGGATCGAAGAAGGTATCGGCCAGCGGGGACACGACGATGGCGAGCAGCTTGTCTTCGGGCAGGCGGGACTTCGTCTTGATGAAGCGTTCGGCCTGATCTGCGTCCACGCAGTACTTCTTGTGGCTCTTGATTTCGGCTTCGTCCATGGGCTTCCAGCCGAGGCAGAAGCGTGCGTTGGAGCAGCCCTGGTCATCCTTGAAGGCGAGAACGGTCTGTCCCTTCATGCGTGCGGCAAGCTCCCACTGACAGAAGGTCATGGGCTTGACGGGACAGAAGTATTCTTCGCAGTTTTCCTGAAAGTCCTTCAGTTCCTCTTCGTCAAAGATGTACTTGACGGCGATGGGGTAATGCATGAGGCGCAGGTCGTCCATGAGGGTCTTCTGAATGGACGCATAATCGCGGCTGAGCTTGGCCATGTGTTCTACCTCCGAAAAGATGAATACGACAGGGCGAAAGCGGTCTCGCCCGGGCATGTGTCATAAGACGCGCTTCGCTGAAAATTCCCACCACGGAAGCGCGAAATTGGGGTGTAGCGTTATTCGAAAGCTGCGAAAAGAGAAAAGAGGGGAGGAGTTCTTTTTTTCACAAGATCCGGATTTTTGCGGATATTGGGGAGTTTTGCCGATTGGGCGATGACTGGCGGTGGGGAGGGGAACTGATGCGGGAGATGGGCGGAAAGGTTTGAGGCTGGGGAGGGTGCACGCTGCGTTGTGGGACGGTGGACACTTGAGGAGGCACAACGAGCGTGTGGCTCGTGGGCCGTTCCGGTGCGGGTGAAAGGGAGAAGCGGCGGCGGGGGCGCCTGTGGGGACATTGGGGCGCGTTGCGGAGGCGCTGCGCTGATGAAGCGAGGGGCAGCGCTGACGGGCGTGATGGGACGGGCTGGGGTTACAGCCGGTCCATGGGGCGGAAGAGTTGGCGGCAGATTTCTGTGGTGAAGACGGCGAGCTTCATGGGCACATAGACGTAGGTGACAATCATGATAAGGGCGTAGATGTAGCCCCCGTTCCATGGATTGTGCTTGTAGTAGGAATATGCGGGATGGTTCCAGATGATGAAGAAGGTAAAGCAGCCGCCGACGATGTGGATGAGGGCCCCAAAGCGCGAGCCACGGCGGAAGTAGGCGGCGTAGATGATGCCCATGATGAGGACATAGAGCGCGATGGCTACGGGGGTCATGAGGTCGACGGAGACTTCAAGCCCCCGCCTGATGATGACGAGAATAATGGTGAGGTATTCTTCCACGCGGGTAAGCCTCCATTGCTCTTTGCATAACGCATATCACATACGCGCTGCATTGCAATGGAGGCCTGCCAGCGGAAATGGGCGTTAAGCCGCGTGGGTCGGGGTCATCTCGCGATGCAGAAGTTTTCTGTTTGGCCAGATAACGCCGCAGATAACCAGCGCCGCGCCCACAAACTGCCACATGGCGACGGGTTCGCCCAGCAGAATCCAGGCGGCAAAGACCGTGGTCACCGGTTCGATGCAGGAGAAAATGGACGTATACGTGCCGCCGATGTGCTCGATGGCGAGGTACATGAACAAAATGGCGAATACCGTGGGCACAAGGCCAATGCCGAGGGCAAGGGCGAGGCCCCGTCCGTTCAGGTCCAAAATGGTGGCCGGACCGCCAGCCATGGCGGAGAAGAAAAGAGCCGCAAAGAACAGCACGTATAGCGTGACGGACTGGGCGTTTTCTCCCTTTAGCAGCACCTGCGAGAGAATCATATTCCCCGCGATGCCCACCATGCACCCAACGGCCAGCAAAACGCCGCGGATGTCGGCCTCGTGCAGGAAGGCGTCGAAAAAGACGAGGGCGCATCCTGCAAAGATGAGCACCAGCGATGTGGTCAGGCTTTTGGTTATGGGTTGCTTGAAGAAGACAGCGGACAGAATGGTCACCAGCGCCGGATAGCCGTAAATGATGAGCGACGTCGTGGACGCCGGGATATACTTGACGGCACCGATGAATCCTGTGCTCTGCACCGGGTAGACAAGAAGGCCGAGCATGGCGGCCTTCATAAGCGCCCGTGGACTGATGCGCAGCAGGCTCGGCCGGGTGACGGCAAAAAACAGCGCCAGCATCAGCGAGCCAAAGATAAAGCGGTATTGCAGGATCTCGAAGGTATCCATACCGCATTCGAAACCGAATTTTCCCATGATAGGGAGAATTCCGAAACTGCACGCCGAAATAAGGGCGTACATCACACCACGAAACATGACATTCCTCCGGTACGAAATATCGTAGGGCAAGGATGTCTAACGCCGCCCGCATGGGACTGCAAGAGAATTCGGCGCAAGTTGAAAAAAGTTTTTCACCTGCGCCGAATTGCTTGGAATAGTGGTGCGTTATGAGATTCTTGAGACTATCTCATGATGATTAATGAACACGCGGCTGACGTAGGTCACCGTTTCGGAGAAGGTGGGCAGTCGGCCATAGCGGGAGTAGATGCGCTCCGAGGTGCGGGTGTTCTTGAGTCCGGCGTTGTAGCCGGCGGTGGCGGCGATGATATTGCCGCTGCGGGCGCGCAGGTGCCGCGCCAGCATGAGCACCATGGCGGGGATGGGTTTGCTGTAGACCACGCGCTGGTCAAAGTTCATCAAAAAGTCGAAATCGCGCGAGTTGAAAATGTCGCGCCCTTCAAGGTTGGCCTGCATGTAGGTGCGAAAGCGCGATCGGGCCTCCTTCATTTGGTCGTAGAGGTCTTGGGCAAGGTCGTCCACGCGCAGATATTTGTCCGCCATGTCGAGGCGCTTGCCGTCGCGGGCGGCGGTGAGGGCGGTGCGGAGCAGCTCCCCCCGGTCCCCGCCGATTTTTGTGCGTAGACGGCGGGCGCGCTTCCATTTGCTGCGCAGGTCGTAGTAGCGGGCGAGTTCCCCGGCGTACTCCGGGTGCTTGTAGGGCGCGTGGGCGTGGGCGGAGCGGTCCGTAGCGCAGAGCATGTCGTAGCGGCTGGCCGTGGAGCCGATGAACTGGCAGGGACCAACGGCAAAGGCCCATGAGACGGCAAATTCGTAGAAGAATGATTCCGCCATAATCTGCCCAGCCACCCATGCCGGGTCAACGGGGTAGATGTCCATGGCCTCGCGCACGCCCTCGACAATCCAATAGCAGATGTTGGTGATGCGCTTTTCCAGATCAATGTCTTCAAAGCGGCGCTTCCAGATGGGCAGTTTGCGCCCGGCGTAGTTGTCCTCGATAAAGTCGAGCACGGCCTTGGCGAGGCGCCACGAGTAGCGCCCGGCGTCTTCGCCCTCCACGGGCGGCGCGTAGCAGGAGGGGACGATGATGTTGACTGCCGGGTCCACGGCTGGCGCGGCTTCGGCAGGGGACGGACGGGCGACGGCTGTGCCCACAAGGGGCAAAAGCGACGCTGCCATAAGCGATTTCAGCGCCTTGCGGCGCGAGGTGTCGTGAAGAGAGTGCTGCGTGCGCATAATCCACCCTGTACCAGATGAAGTGGGAGAAGGTGAAGCAGAAGTCGATGTCGGTTGGGTGAAATTCGTTGGGGCGCTGGCACCGGGGGATGGCCTCCGGTGCCAGCACAATGCGCTATCGCCCGCCCCGGCGCGCCAGCAGGCGTGAGCCGTAGGCGGCTTGCCCAAGGGATATGCAGGCGTCGCCGGGGGGCGTCTGCGTGTGCAGCAGAAGCTGCATGCCGTGTCCGGTCAAAAGGCGCGGCAGGCCTTCGGCAAGGGTGCGGTTCAGCATCACGCCGCCGCTGAGGCCGATGGTGTCGACGCTATGGGCGCGGGCGAGGGTGGCCGCGGCGTCCGCGAGGCCCGACATGAGGCCAAGGTGGAATTTGCGGCTGATGACGGCGGGTGAAGTGCTCTGCGCCCAGTCCTGCGCCACGCGCTGAAAGAGCGCGTCCGTGCGCAGAATGGCGGGGCCGCTCTCCTGCTGGGCAAGGGCGGGGGCGTCGTATCCTTCTGTGACGGCATGGTCCTGCGCGGCTTCAAGGCGGATGGCGGCCTGCGCCTCGTAGTCAATGCTGGTGCACAGGCCGAGCATGGCGCTGACGGCGTCGAACAGTCGCCCGCAACTGGTGGTGACGGGGCTGTTGATGTTTTTGGTGAGCATGTTGGCGCACAGGGTGGTGGCGTCGGCATGTTCTGGCAGCCACGGCGCGTCTGAGGGTGTGGGCAGGCCAAGGTCATGCAGGCAGGCAAGGGCGATGCGCCATGGCTGAGTGATGGCCGCTTCGCCGCCGGGCAGGCGCATGGGCGCAAAGTGGGCAAGGCGCTCATGCGTCAGGGACTCGTTGTCCACAAGCAGGAATTCACCGCCCCACAGGGTCTTGTCTTCGCCGTAGCCCGTACCGTCCAGCGCAAGGACGAGGGCGCGGCCTTCAAAGGCGTTGTCCGCCATCACCGCGTGGGCGTGGGCAACGTGGTGCTGCAGGGCGATGGTGGGCAGGCCGGATTCCGCCTGCGCCCAGTCCGTGGTCATGTAGTTGGGGTGCAGGTCGTGGACCACGGCCTCCGGCGCGGTTTGGAGGATGTCCACCAAATGCGCCGCGATTTCCTTGTAAAAGTCGAAAGTTTCAAGATTCTCCATGGTGCCGATGTGCTGGCTGACAAAGGCTTGGTCCTTTTTGGTGACGCACAGCGTGGCCTTCAGCTCCGGTCCGGTGCCAAGAACGCTTGGCCCGTCGGCGGGCAAAAAGACCGGCCGGGGCGTGAAGCCGCGGGCGCGGCGCAGGAATTGCGTGGCCGGGCCGTCCGGAGTGTCCACCACGCGGACGACGGAATCGTCGCAGCGGATAAGGATGTCCCGGTTGTGGAAGACAAAGCCGTCCACAATGTGCGCAAGGCGGGAGAGCGCCTCGCGGTTGCCGATGCTGATGGGCTCGGAACTCATGTTGCCGGAGGTCGCCACAAGGATGGCGGGGTGTCCGTCGCCACGGCATGCGGCGTAGTGGCGCAGCAAAACGTGGTGCAGTGGCGTGTAGGGGAGCATGACGCCGATGTCGCGGGTATCCGGCGAAAGCCCCGGAGCAAGGACCGACGCGCCGTGGCGCTGGCGCAGGATAACGATGGGGCGCTCGCGGCCTTCCAGAAGCTCGGCTTCGGCGTCCGTCACGTCGGCAATGCCGCGCACGGTGGGCATATCCGGAGCCATCACCGCGAGGGGCTTGCCGTAGCGGTTTTTGCGTTGGCGCAGGGTGGCGACGGCGCGGGCGTTGGTGGCGTCGCACACCAGATGGAATCCACCAAGGCCCTTCACGGCGAGTATTTTCCCGTCCGCAAGAGACCGGGCCGCATCCTCAAGGGCCTGTGGGCCTTGCGCGCCGGATGCGCCGGATGCGTCGGCCATCCAGACCTTGGGGCCGCACTCGGGGCAGGCGTTGGGCTGGGCGTGGAAGCGGCGGTCCAGCGGGTTGTCGTACTCGCTCTGGCACATCTCGCACATGGGGAAGCAGGCCATGGAGGTCTTGTCCCTGTCGTAGGGGATGGAGCGGGTGATGGTGTAGCGCGGGCCGCAGTTGGTGCAGTTGGTGAAGGGGTAGAGATAGCGCGGGTTGTCCGGGTCCAGCATATCGCTGAGGCAGTCGTCGCAGGTGGCGACGTCCGGGCTGATAAGCACGGAGTGCCCTTCGCCGCCGGTTGAAAGATGGATTTCAAAGGCGCTCTCGTCGTCAGCCGGGGGCAGGGGCTGTGTGTCGCAGGTAACGATTTGCGCCAGCGGGGGCAGCTGGTGGTGCAGGTCGTGGTCAAAGGCGTCCAGCTGCGAGGCCGCGCCTTGCAGTTCGATGACGACGCCTTCTGGGGTATTGCGCACGTGGCCGGTCAGGCTGTGATCAAGGGCGATGCGGTAAATGAAGGGGCGAAAGCCCACGCCCTGCACCGCGCCGGTGATGGTGTAGCGAATCCGGGACTGAGCCGATGAGGTCTGGGAGGTCGTATCGAGCATAGGCACCGTGTGGGTTGACGGTTTGGTCAGCGGATTCTGGCAAGCAGACGCTTCATGGCGCTTTTGGCAAGGCGCGATGGGCGAAAGCTTACCGGGACGAGAGCCTCGGGAACAACGAAATGTGCGGCGTCGAACGCCTGTGGCGGCTGGAGAGGGAAGCTGATGTCCTGCGGGCGGCAGCCGGGCAGGTCGCGGCGGATGGCCTCGCGCCACAGGGCAATGTCGTCTGGCGTTTGGCTGAGCAGGGTGTACAGGGCGGTGTCCAGCGCTACGGGGCCGGGCGATGCGGCCAGAAGGCCCATGTGCAGGGCCTCACCGTCCGTGGGACCGCTGACGTGCATGGCCGTGACGGCGTCAAGGAGCGTATCCACCTGCGGCAGGGCGGCGCAGACGTCAAGAATCAGCGCCTCGAAGCGGTTGCCGCGTTCGCCAAAGCGGGTGTGGGCGATGGCCTTGCGCATGCCGCACACACAGCCAAAGAGGTTCTTGACCGAGGCCGTCAGGCGCATTTGGCAGTGGGCCTTGAGGCGGGGCAGATTGAGGATGCGGTCGGCCTCCAGAGCCTGCGCGGCAATGCCTACCTGCGCGGGAAAGGAGAGGGCCAGCGGGCGCGGATCGCGCAGGGTGGTCACGGAAAGGCCAAGGGGAGCGAGGGCGTCCACAAGGCCGCATTTGCGCGCCACACTCTCGGCGGAGCCGAAGGCCGGGGAATCCGCCACGGTGATGCGTACTCCGCAGTCCAGCAGATACTGGCATGCCGCGGCGGCCACGGCAGGGTCCGTACAGCCCAAGGGGTTCTTGGCCGCAACAAGGTTTGGCTTGACCAGAACGCGCTCGCCGGGGCGATACGTGATGCCGCAGGCGGCAAACAGCTGGGGAATGCACTCCGCAAGCATGCTGGATGTGGTCTGCGGGCAGTGGGCCATGGCCACGGGAACCGGGAGAGCAACAGACATGGCGGGTACCGTATAATGCCTGCTGCGCACTGGCAAGCGCGGAGCCGCAGGCGTACGCAGGAGGAAACCACAACGCGCCCGCATTCCTTGGCGGAATGCGGGCGCGAAGACGGCTGGGCGGCGAAAAGTGCGCTGGCGCGCTATTCGCGGATGATGACGATCAGCT
>NZ_JBUDSW010000183.1:0-7541 GCF_054921475.1 Desulfobaculum sp.
CGCCGCCATAGAAACAGGCACCGCCACCGCGCCAGAGCCTAACGCGAGGCTGGGCCCACAAGTCCGTCACCGCGCCGCGCAGAGCGCCAGCCCGCGCCCACGCCGTGACGACATATCCGTCCTTCCGGGCGGCGGGGCTTTGGCCCTGCCGCCCTTTTGCATGCCTTACCTGCCGATGTCCGTATTCACGCGGTAGGCCCGCGCCCACGGCGCGCGGTCCACCACCAAGGTGAAATACGGCTCAAAGGCCGCCGGATCATCAAGAAGCATCTTCGCCATGAGTGAGCGGCGCGCCTCGCCATCCATGACCAGAATCTCCCCGCTGAGTTCGTTAGCCACAATGCGCACCCTGCCGCCCGAGTGCCACTGGTACTGGTGAAAGCTCCCGTCCCGGCGGATGAAATCCATGGTCGCAAGGGGCACAACGCCAATGCCGTCAATGTGCGCCCGCCCCTTTTCCAAATCAAAGCTCGTGCCCTGCAAAAGCCGCTTGGACGACCCGCCGCCCGCCGCGCCGGAGTCGAGCTTCCAGTGCCCGAAACGCGTTATCCATGTAGCGATGCGCAGGTTCTCCCATCCCACGGTCAAAAACTGCTGCCGCCCGGTCACGGGCCACTCCCGGCGCTCCCGCGCGAGGGACTCCACAAACGCCTGCGCCTTTTCCGCGCCCATCTGCGCAAGGCCCGCCACAGGATCAAATGGCGCGACAGGAAGCCGCAAGGCTTGCGGAGACGGCGGTGCATCGTCCCCGGCCGCCTGCGCCTGCCGCTCGCGCTCGGCCGCCATGTAGCGCATAAACTGCCACGCCTGGAGAGGCGAAGGCGTGCTGTGCACCTTGCCAAGGGTGTAGAGCACGTTGCCGTCCTGCCGCGCGCCGTCGCCCAGCGTGTCGCGCTCCGCGTAGTACTGCGCCGCGTAGCCAAAGTCCCACCACTGCCACAGCACAGCATCGGGCTGGGCCAGCCGCCCTACGTCGTCGAGGGTTGCCGCGTACTGCGGCGTCACCACAGGCACGGGGTCAAAGGCGTCCACATTCATCACTGTGGGCAGACTGACCACACACAACAGCCCCGCCTGAAACACCCAGTGCGTGCGCGCCGAATCACGGTACCGCACCACCAGCCACGACACGATGTACGCCAGCCCAAGGCCGACAATAACGCCGGAATACATGGTAAAGCGCGTCCCCAGCCAGCCGCCGACCACGCCAAGGGCCAGCATGGGCGACAGCATCAGCGCGGCAGGACGGCGCCACGCAAGGGCCAGATACCCCGCAATGCCCACGGCGCTCATGACCCAATTGCCGCTCATAAAGCGTAAAACAGCATCCGGGGCGGGGCGCGTGGCCTCGCGCACGCTGGAGATGACCGACGGCAAATTCAAATCGCCCCACGCCTGACGCACAGCCTCATCAGCAGGCCCAAGGCCCAGATATTTGGTCAGAATAATCCCTATGGTCGCCACATCGCCCTGCCGGACCAGAACAAGCGCGGCAAGGGCGGCTACGCCAAGGACCGCAGTCAGGCTCACGCGCCAGCGCCACCCGGCCTCCGGACGCGCCCGGGCCGCGCCGGCCAGCGCCGCCCCCACCATCCATCCAACCGGACCAGCCAGCCACGACGCCAAGGTCAGGGCGACGACAAAGAGACTATCCCCCCACAGGCCCCGCCGCGCCGCCACAAGGGCCAACCCGCCGCACACGCCGCACAGGCCTAGGGCAATCACAAAGCCGGAGCCGTAAAACCACGTGTACAGCCAAAGCAGCGCGCCAAGGCCCACCGCCCCGGCTGGCGCCGTACGCCGATGCTCCCACAGCCCGCGCTCTGCGTCTGCGGCGTCAGCGTCCGTAGGCGCAGACGCATCGGCCCCGCCACACCGCCACGCGCCGCGCATAAAGGGCGTCAAAAGGACATAAAACCACGCCGTTGCCATCAGGGGAAAAAATAGGGTCAGAATGTCCGTGTCGCAGAACCCGACACGTGTGCGGATGAAAAAACCGGGACACGCCACGGCCAGAAATCCGGCGGCAAGTCCCGCGGCGGGGTGCACCAGCCGCGCGGCCAAAAAGGCGGCAGGAAGCGCGGCAAGGGCGGCCACAAACGGCGGCATCCAGAACGCTATGTCGCCAAGGGCAATGCCCGTGGCCCCATGCATCCACCCCAGCAACAGGCTGAGCGGTTGTCCGGCCAGACGGCTGGTGCCCTTGGCCCCGGCCATCCATGCGTAGGCGTCGTGCGTACCCACAATGGCCTCGCCGCCAACGCGCAGGTCCGCGCGCAGCCACGCCGGAACTTCCGCCATGTGCAGCAGCACGGCCACGGCAGAGGCCACCACAAAGGCCACCCAAACGCCCCAACACTCTCCAGCCGATGTCACCTGCCCGTCAACGCCGTGTCGTGCACATGTCATGATTCACCCGTTTTGCTGGA
This sequence comes from Desulfobaculum sp., assembly GCF_054921475.1. Lineage (NCBI taxonomy): Bacteria > Pseudomonadati > Thermodesulfobacteriota > Desulfovibrionia > Desulfovibrionales > Desulfovibrionaceae > Desulfobaculum > Desulfobaculum sp. The sequence continues at coordinate 2,430 of NZ_JBUDSW010000183.1, forward strand.
TGGTTGCACAATTGCCGCGCGCGCATTAGACTTCCCGGATTCCCGACTGCGCCGCACCGGCGCCGGGACACGACGCGCACAAGGACGCACCCGAAATATGCCCAGAGAAGACCTGCTTCGCGATATGTACGCCGCCATGCTCACCGCCCTTGGCCCCAGCCACTGGTGGCCAGCCACAACGCCCTTTGAGGTGGCGGTGGGCGCCATACTCACGCAAAACACCAACTGGCGGAACGTGGAAAAAGCCATCGGCAACCTGAAAGCCGCCGGAATGCTGTCGCCGGAGGGCATCCGCGACGCCCACCCCGATGAGCTGGCAGAATGCATTCGCCCGTCCGGGTATTTTCGCATGAAGGCCAATCGTCTTAAGGATTTCGTTGCCTTCCTCGGCGAAGAATGCGACATGGCCCTCACCCAGCTGCGCGCCCTGCCGCTCGGCCCCGCGCGCGAGGCACTGCTTGGCGTACGCGGCATCGGCCCCGAAACGGCGGACAGCATACTGCTCTACGCGCTCGAAAAGCCGAGTTTTGTAGTAGATGCTTATACCAGACGCATACTTACACGTCACGCACTTCTTCCAGAAGACGTACTCTACGACGAAATGCGCGACTTTTTCATGGATGTTCTGGACCCGGACGTCCCCTTGTACAATGAGTTTCACGCGCTGCTCGTTCGCGTTGCGGCCACATACTGCCTCAAAAACACGCAGCACTGCACGGAGTGCCCTCTTGCCCCGTTCCTGCCATAGCCGTCCCGCCTTCACGCTTGTCCTCGCCCTTGGGCTGGCCGTCGCCGCACTCTGCGCCGCCGCGTCCGCACGGGCCGAGGGCCGCTCGGACGCCCTGCGCCAATCCATCCGGCAGGAATCCAAGCGCGCCGAACAGGGCCGCCGGACAGTCGATTCTCTGACATCCAAGGAGCGCCGCCTCAACACAGACCTTGCCAAGATTGAGGCCGACCTTGCCACCCTGCGAAAGCGCATTGCCAAACGAGAGGACAGCCGTGCCGCACTGGACGACAAGCGCGCGGACCTGCTGCACAGGCAGGAGGGTGTGGAGGCTGAAAAGGCCCGCACCCGGCGTCAGCTCTCGCGTTTGGTGAATGCGCTGTGGCCGTTGCGCGTGCGCGCCAAGCAGGGCCGCTCTGCGTCCGACCCGGCATGGGCGGCCACGGACCGCCGCTTTGCATGGGGGGCCGCGCTTTACTCCCGTGTGCAGGCCGCCCTGCGTGAACTGGACGAACAGGACCAGAAATTGCAGAAGCTTGCGACGCAGCACCGCGCCCTGCGCGCCGAGGCGGAAGAGCGCATCGACGCCATCAACGCCGACAAGGACGACCTTGTGCAGCGCCGCCTCAGCTTCGTGCAGCGCCTGCGCAAGGTCCGCACCCGCCGCATCAGCGAGGAACAAGCCCTGTCGCAGATTTTGTCCGTCATCGACGACATGAACTACCGCCTCAAGGCGCTGTCCGAAACGGGCATCAAGCGGCGCAAGGGCACGCTGCACATGCCGGTTTCCGGCAAGCGGTTCACTCCGCGCCAAGGCTCCGGCTCGCGCCTGACCATGGCGCCCGGACGCCGGGGCATCAGTTTTCATACCGTTGACGGCGCGTCGGTCAACGCCGTGTTTGCCGGGCGCGTTGTGCACAGCGACATCCTGCGCGGGTATGGCCGGGTGGTCATCCTGTCGCATGGTGACAAATATTATTCCCTCTACGCCTTTCTGTCGGAAAGCAACGTCATCCGTGGCGACACGGTAAAAGAGGGACAGACTATTGGCTGGACCGGTCCCTACCCCGCTGCGGATGGGCCCGGACTCTATTTTGAATTGCGTTTTGGGCAAAAAGCAATTAATCCTGATGAGTGGCTGACAGCCCTCAGATGACGGGCGGCGTCATGCTGACCGTCTGCTGCCGCAATGTCAGGCACAGGTCCGGTCAGGGCCGTTCCATCATACTCTAGCCGGAGGCTTACATGCGTTTAACCGTCTGGTTCTTCACAGCAATCCTGCTCCTCTCCATGTCTGTGTCCACAGGCATCACCAAGCCCGTGGGCGAGGACCTCTACGGCCCGCTCAAGCGGTTCAGTCAGGCCATGGACATGATCGAGCGTCAATACGTGCGCGACGTCTCGCGCGATGAGCTCATCAACGGAGCCATCAGGGGCATGCTGCAAGACCTCGACCCCCACTCCACGTTCATGACGGCAGATGAATTCAAGGAGATGCGCATCGGCACCTCCGGCGAGTTCAGCGGCATCGGCATTGAAATTTCGCTCCGCAACGGCCGCCTGACCGTCATCTCCCCCATCGAGGACACCCCAGCGTACAAGGCCGGCCTCAAGGCCGGGGACACCATCCTTGAAATCGACGGTGAAACCACGCAGGACATCACGCTCATCGAAGCCGTGCGCCGCATCCGTGGCCCCAAAGGCTCCGAGATTGTGCTCACCATCCTGCACAAGGACGCCACCGCCCCCGAAAAAATCAGCATCAACCGCGACACCATCCCCATCATTGGTGCCAAGGGCGAAGTGCTGGAGGACGGCTACCTCTACCTGCGCCTGACCCGCTTCCACGAGCACACCACGCAGGAAATGCGCCAGCTCATCAATGAATACAGCTCCAAGCACAAGCTGGAAGGCATCGTGCTGGACCTGCGCAACAACCCCGGCGGTCTGCTGGATCAGGCCGTGTCCGTGGCGGACACCTTCCTGTCCGATGGCAACGTGGTCTACATTCAGGGCCGCAACCCCAAGAACCGCAAGGACTTCAACGCACGCAAGTCCTCCAAGGACATTACCGTGCCCATGGTTGTGCTCATCAACGCCGGCTCCGCCTCCGCTTCGGAAATTGTGGCCGGCGCACTGCAGGACCACAACCGCGCCCTGCTCATCGGCGAGCGCACCTTTGGCAAAGCCACGGTGCAGAGCGTTATCCCGCTGTCCGACGGCTCCGGCATCAAGCTGACCACGGCGCTGTACTACACCCCCAGCGGTCGCTCCATTCAGGCCGAGGGCATTGTCCCCGACCTGATTTATCCCTTTGAGCCCCCGCGCGAGAAGGCCGACACCGGCCTGCACATGATTCGGGAAAAGGACCTGCAGGGCCACATTGAAAACGCCACGCACGCAGAAGGTGCCGCCGCCGGTGGAGCCACCGAGGAAGCCCTCGAAATGCTCTCCCGCGACAACCAGCTGCGTCTGGCGCTCCAGCTTGTCAAAAAGCTGCCTGACCTGAAGGCCATTAAATAGCGCGTACGCGCGCCCCAGAAGACATCACTACCTCAGCGCCGGACCCTCGTGTCCGGCGCTGCCATATGGGCATGACCGAAGAGACCACGAACGAGACCACTCGACTGACGCTGCGCCCCGCCTACCTTGTGGGCGTCACCATTGTCCTGCTTGTTGCCGTCTGCATCACGCTGTTCTTTCTTGCGGACAGCGGCGGCAATTCCGAAGTGCGGCAACCCGTTGCCGCAACCACCCAAACCGCTCCCCCACCGCCCGCCGAGGGCGGCGCACCGCCGCAGGGCGCAGCCCAAGGCGCCAGCCCCGCACAAGACCCCGCCGCCATTGCCGAGGACGACGAAGGCCAATACCACGGCTACGAGGAAAGCCTCGGCGCGCCGCTGGAACGCCTTGTCCGCAAGGTGGACTTTGCGCTCATGGAGAGCCTTATCCTCACGGGCTACGGTCCGGGGCATCTGGAATTTACGGAAATCAGCCTGCGCCGCTTCCACGGCGAGGCCTACCACTATCAGGCGCTGACCATTGAACTGGACAGCAAGCCGCAACGCTTCATCACCACACTGGAGCGCGCCCTTGCCAAATGGGCGCCGGTGAGCAAGCTGGTCCGCGAGCACGACGAATCCGGCACGCAACACGCCACCGTCATGCTCATGGGCCGCCCGACGCATACCCTGACCTTTACGATGACGCCCGCCAAAAGCCCGGAGGACCTCTCCGAAGGCAAGCTGGCCATCGTCATCGACGACATGGGGCAAAGCGCCAACTATGCGAAGAAGTTGGCCCAGCTGCCCTATCCCGTCACCTTCTCCATCCTGCCGCACATGGCCCGCGCCACACAGGTGGCCCGCATCGCGCATGAGGCGGGGCTGGATATTCTGCTGCACCTGCCCATGGAGCCAAAGGGCTACCCCGGCGTCCGTCCCGGTCCCGGCGCGCTCTTTACCACCATGGACAAGCGGCAGATTCTGGCCACACTGCACGATGACCTCAGGCAAGTGCCCGAGGCTATCGGCGTCAATAATCACATGGGTTCGAAGTTTACGCAGGACACGGCCGGAATGGCCACCGTCATGGGTGAACTGCACAATAAGGGGATGTTCTTCCTCGACAGCCTGACCACGCCGGGAAGCGTGGCCATGCAGGAAGGACGCAATGCCGGACTGGCGCTGTACAAGCGCAACATATTCCTGGACAATATCCGGGACGTACGCTCCATCCGGCGACAATTGGAAAAGGCGCAGCGCCTTGCGGCGTCGCGGGGGCAGGCCATAGCCATCGGCCATCCCTACCCCGAAACGCTCAAAGCGCTGCAGGAATGGGGACAGCGCACCAACCGCACCGCGCGCATGGTGCCGCTGACCGCCTTACAACCTATTCGCTAGAGGAAGGGAACCCATGAAGCGAATCGTACCACTCGTCTTGACCGCGCTGCTGCTTGCGGCTTTGCCGCCGTCGCCAACCTTTGCCCGGACGTTCTCCGTCTCCGTCAGCCAGTTTGTGGAGCATCCTGCTCTGGACGCCGTGCTGGCGGGCTTTCAGGACGCCTTGAAGGAACAGGGCGTTGATGTCGACTACAGCGTGCACAATGCACAGGCGAACATGGGCACGGCAAACCAGATTGCCCAGACCATCGCCGGTGAGCGCCCGGACCTCGTGCTGGCCATCGCAACACCCAGCGCGCAGACCTGCGCCCAAATCATCAAAAAAGCGCCGCACATGGCCAACGTGCCGCTCATCTTCGCGGCCGTGACGGACCCGCAGGGGTCCGGCCTTGTGCCCAACCTTGAAACGCCCGGCGCCAACATCACCGGCGTGTCCGACTTAACGCCCGTGGACAAGCACCTTGGGCTGATGCTCGAAATTCA
>NZ_JBUDSW010000184.1:0-7501 GCF_054921475.1 Desulfobaculum sp.
CCTGCACTTAACGCTTGATTGCCAATACGATTGCTTAACAATCCTGCGTGCGCACAGACCGGGCGGCTTTATATGGAACTGTCGTCACCCCTGACGGCTCCCGTCCGTGTGGATTGGAAGATATTTTTTGGGGTGCGTTGGCGCGGTGTGATGGGCGGTGAGAATCCCTGCCTGGCTGTTTGAAAGACGAAAGCAAAAGGCAGAAGATCCCGCCCGCCCACCCCTATTTTCGGGGCGGCTTCCGCCCCGAAAATCCTGGGGATTCTCAAGGGTGTCACACCCTTGAGCAGCTCTGCTATCTTTATCTCTAAGGCCCTACGTCCTTTCAGGCCGAACGGCCTAAGAGCTAAAGCCGCCGGAGGCAAAAAACCTCTTCACAAAAAAAGGGGAGGGCGCAACCACGCCCTCCCGTATTCTTCTCATGTCCACCTTTGGCGCTAGTGCAGCGCCTTGGCGGCAACGTCGGCTCCTGCTTGCAGGGCTTCGGCGTTTTTGGGGATGAGTTTTTCGTAGCGTTTGGAGATGACGCTTGGCAGTGCGTCCTGCACGGCGCTGACGGGCATGACGCCTGTGGCCTGCACGTAGGCGCCGAGGGCGACCATGTTGGCCATGCGCGTATTGCCGATGGAGTCGGCGATATCATTGCAGGGGACCATGATGGAGCGCACGCGCTCGGTCTCGACAAGAGACTCGTCCACGAGGGACGAGTTGATGATCTGCACGCCACCGTCCTGCATCCGCGGCTGGAACTTATCCAGCGAGGGTCTATTCATGATGATAAGGCTCTTGGGGGTGCGGATGATGGGCGAGCCGATTTCCTCACTGGACACAACGACGGTGCAGTTGGCGGTACCGCCACGCATTTCCGGGCCATAGACCGGAATATAGGTAACGTTAAAGCCTTGGCCCATACCGGCGTAGGCCAGCAGATTGCCAATGAGCATCACGCCCTGTCCGCCGAACCCCGCCATGATGACATCCTGATACAGCATAGCGGCTCCTTATTCCTCACCCGCGGCGCGGTCAGTGAACACGCCGAGCGGGAAGTAGGGGATCAATTCCGACGCGATGCGTTCGTTGGCAGCGACGGGGGACATCTTCCAGTTGGTGGGGCAGGTGGCGAGGAACTCCACAAAGCCGAAGCCTTCGCCATTTTCCTGCGCCTCGAAGGCGCGGCGGACGGCTTTTTTGGCCTTGGCGATGTTGCCCACGGTGTTGACGGCCACGCGTGCGGAATAGGCGGTGCCGCCCAGCCCGGCGATGATTTCCGCCATTTTGATGGGCAGGCCTTCTTTATCTTCACAGCGTCCGCCGGGGCAGGTGGTGGTGGCCTGACCAATCATGGTGGTGGGGGCCATCTGTCCGCCGGTCATGCCGTAGACGGTGTTGTTCACGAAGATGATGGAGATGCGTTCGCCGCGGTTGGCGGCGTGCATAATCTCGGCAAGGCCGATGGACGCCAAGTCGCCGTCGCCCTGATAGGCAAAGACAAAGGCGTCTTCGCGGGCGCGCTTGGCACCGGTGGCAACGGCGGGGGCGCGGCCGTGGGGGGCCTCGACGGCGTCTACCGTGAGGTAATTGTAGATAAACACCGAACAGCCGATGGAGCCGATGCAGACGGTCTTTTCGGCAAGTCCCATCTCTTCAAGGCACTCGGCCACGATGCGGTGCACCGTGCCATGCTGACATCCGGGGCAATAATGCGTCGGACGGTCAACGAGAACCTCCGACGGCTTGAACACGAGTTTTTCCTGTGTCTGAGGCATGCTTATTTCCCTCCCAGCCGCTCAAGAATGGGGGCTTCGAAGTCATCGGGGTTGGGCAGGGTGCCGGGCATCTGGGCATGGAAGTCAGAATCCGCATGCCGCCGCACGGCCAGCCGCACATCGTCGACCATCTGCCCAAGGTTGTGCTCGATGGTCAGGAACCGCTTGCCGTTTGCGGCCAGCTGCTCCAGCGCTTCGGTGGGGAAGGGAGAGAGCGTGATGGGCCTAAACAGGCCAACCTTGTGCCCCTTGGCGCGCAGGGCGCGCACAGTGCTTTTGACGATGCGTCCGATGGAGCCATAGGCCACGACAACAAGGTCCGCATCATCGCACTCAAAGGCCTCGTAGCGGATTTCCGCCTTCATGGCCTCGTACTTGTTCTGCAAAACGGTGTTGTGCGCGGCGAGGGCGCCTTCTTCGAGGAAGAGGGACTTGATGAGCCTTGGGTCGCGGCCAGCGGCGCCATCCAGCTGCCACGGGCCTGCGTTGTCGTCCACGTCCTCTGGCTGCCAGCAGGAGACAGGCTCCTTCATCTGGCCGAGGATGGCGTCGCCAAGAATCATCACAGGGTTCTTGTAGCGGAAGGCGAGGGTGAAGGCCTCGATGATGAGGTCATAGCCTTCCTGACAGGTTGCGGGGGCGAGGACGAGCAGGCGGTAGTCGCCGTGTCCGCCGCCGCGGGTGGACTGGTAGTAGTCGCCCTGACTTGGGCCAATGTCGCCAAGGCCCGGACCGCCTCTGTTCATGTTGACGAGGACGGCGGGCAGCTGGCTTCCGGCCATGTAGGAAATGGCTTCCTGCTTCAGAGACATGCCGGGGCTGGAGGACGACGTCATGGCGCGTACGCCGCACGCGGCGGCGCCCAGCAGCATGTTTGCTGCGGCGACTTCGCTCTCTGCCTGCACAAATTCGCCTCCGGCGTCGGGGAGCGCCTTGGAGAGGAATTCTGGAATCTCATTCTGCGGGGTGATGGGGTAGCCGAAGAAGCACTTGCACCCGGCGGCGAGGGCGCCGCGGGCGATGGCCTCATTGCCTTTGACGAAGCGTTTTTCCGGAGATTGTTTGGCCATCGTCTACGCCTCCTTGGCCTTTGGGGTCTTGTAGACGGTGAAGCAGAAGTCCGGGCAGATTTTTGCGCAAGACATACAGCCGATGCATTCCTCCATTTTCCCCTGAGGAACCTCGACCACTTTGTAGCCCTGGGCATTGAACCTGTCGGACTGCTGAATGATCTCCTTCGGGCAGACGGTGGTACAGAGCAAACAGCCCTTACACCGCTCCTCCCGAATCTCGATTCTCGACATACGCAGCTCCTTGCTGATTCAAGAGTCAATCAGCCAGCCGTCCGAGAGCAGGTCAATGCGCGGGGCGCGGCTGGCTAGAGTATGAGCATTGCGTCGCCGTAAGAGAAGAAACGAAACTTGTTCTCGAGCGCGGTTGCGTACGCTGCGAGCACGGAATCCCTTCCAGCGAGCGCAGAAACCATAATAAGGAGCGAGGACTCTGGCAAATGGAAATTCGTCAGCATCCGGTCAACGACATTGAATTTCCGCCCCGGATACAAATAAATATTCGTCCATCCGGTGTAGGGCTGTATGCCGCCCGTGGCCGCAAAAGCGCCCTCAAGGGACCGCACGCTGGTGGTGCCGACGCACACCACGGGACGTCCGGACGCCTTGGCCTCGCGCACAGCGCGGGCGGTATCCTCGCTGACTTCAATGTATTCGCCATGCATGGAGTGCTCGCGAATATCCTCGCACCGCACGGGGCTGAATGTGCCGTAGCCCACGTAGAGCGTGACCTCCGCCCATTCAATGCCGCGCTGGGCAAGGCGCTCGCGCACCTCCGGCGTAAAGTGCAGGCCCGCCGTCGGCGCAGCCACGGAGCCGAGCTTGGCGTCCTCGGCGTAGACGGTCTGGTAGCGCTTGGCGTCCTCGGGGGTGTCGGGGCGGCGGATGTAGGGGGGCAGGGGGTAGTGGCCGTTGGCGATGAAGAGTTGGGCCAAATCGCCGCGCCAAAGAAGGCGTACCGTGCTCTGGCCGAACTCGCGCCGGTCCAGCACATCAAGACGGAAATCATCGCTGATGGTAATGGTCTGGCCGACTTTTGGGCCCTTGGAGGCGCGCAGCAGCCCGTCAACCTCAGCGGTGGACCAGCCGTCTCCGGCGTCCTGCACGCGCCCGAGCACGAGGGGGAGGGGGGTAAGCAGCAGAAACTCCACCTTGCCGCCGGTCTCCTTGTGCCCAAACACACGGGCGGGGAGCACCTTGGAATTGTTGGCGACGAGAAGGGTGTTCTCGGGCAAACGGTCTACAATGGAGGCAAAGGTGTCTATCTCGGTCTGGCCGGTGGCCTTGTCGAGCACGAGGAGCTTTGACGCATCGCGGTTGGCGGCTGGCTCCTGCGCGATTTGGTCCTCGGGCAGTTCGAAGGTATAGGACGAAAGTTGGTATTCTACGGGTATATCACTCATGGCAATCTGCATCCCGGCGGGGGGACGGTCCCACCGCATTTGCGGGCAGGGCATACGAGAGGGGTGCCCCCGCTTAAAAAAAGCGGGAGAACCGGACCGGTTACGCACCGGGAGGCCCCGTCCTGATTGATGTTTGGCTTCGAGTCGATTAGGGTGTACGACTGGCTGAAACGTGGCTTGCCACACTATCAACTGTACACGCAATCACCGTGACTCTGGAGGCAACATGCATAGACCGATTCTCCTGATCCTGGCAATGGTTTCCTTGCTGTCCCTGTGCTCCTGCCAGTCGGCACTGCAAAACCGTTCCGACGCCTCTCCCGAGCCGAACCGCCACGTTGCCCCCAAGGCCGTGAGTTCGTATCAGGAGTTTGACGATATCCTTATTCCCAATGACTTGGAGCTGGACAACAAAAAGTCCTTCGTCTTTGAGACGCCGAACTTCAAGACCGGTATCGTCACCTACGCTGGCCGCGTTAACGCCGTGGACCTTGCCAACTTCTTTGAGCGCAACATGACCAAGGACAACTGGCACCTGCGCAGCAAGATGAAGTACAACCGCACCATTATGGTCTTCGAAAAGCCGGACCGTGACTGCATCATCAATATTCTGGACGGCACCTTCGACACCGTTGTCGAGATTATGATTGCCCCGCGCCAGTCCTCCGGCGACGTGCCCACGCAGAGCATCCCCGCTCCCGTTGAGGAAAACCTGGCCCAGTAAGGGATACCGCATCATGTACCCACACACAGCGTTCACCGGTTTTCGGGGCAAGCGCCTGCATCTTGGCGTGAGCGGCAGTGTTGCCGTGGTCAAGTCCCTTGAGCTTATGCGGGCCCTTGCCAAAACCGGCGTCCACACCAGCGCCACGCTGACAACAGGCGCCCAGCGCTTTATTACCCCCCTGTCCTTTGAGGCTCTTGGGGCGGCGCCGGTGTACACCAGCATGGACAACACGGAGTCCAGCATCTTCGGCCACCTTGAGCCGGGGCAGGACGCCCACGTGTTTGCCGTTGCTCCGGCCACGGCAAACATCCTTGCCAAAATCGCCCACGGCATCGCGGACGACATGCTGTCGTGTCAGGCGCTGGCCTTCAACGGCCCCATGGTTCTGGCCCCGGCCATGAACCCGCGTATGTGGAACGCTGCGGCAACGCGCGAAAACTGGCAGAAGCTGAAAGATCGCGGCGTTATCTGCATCGAGCCCACCTGCGGCGAAATGGCCTGCGGCGAGGACGGCAAGGGCCGTTTCCCCGATGTGGACAGCATCTCCCTGACCATTCTGCGCGCCCTCAGCCCGCAGGACTTGGCTGGGAAGAACATCCTCATCACCCTTGGCCCCACGCGGGAATACTTCGACGCCGTGCGCTTTTGGAGCAACCCTTCGTCCGGGACCATGGGCGCGGCCATCGCCGTTGCGGCGTGGCTTCGCGGGGCGAACGTCACCGCCGTGTGCGGCCCGACTAACGTCTGGCTGCCGGAAGGCATCACCCGCATTGACGTGGGCACCGCCCGCGAAATGTTTGACGCCACCACAGCCCACTGGCCTGCGGCAGACATCGCCTGCCTCAGCGCAGCGGTGGCCGACTACCGCCCCGTTCCCTACGGAACTGGCAAATTCAAAAAGGAGGGGAGTGCAGGTCTGGAGGTCGCCTTTGAGCAGAACCCAGACATCCTGTACACCCTTGGTCAGAACAAGAAGGACGGCCAGCGCCTTATCGGCTTTGCGGCCGAGGCGTCCGACCTTGAGGCCAACGCCGCCGGCAAACTCACCAGAAAGAATCTGGATATGATTGTCGGCAATGACGTTTCGCGTCCGGACTCCGGTTTCGGCACGCCCACCAACGCCGTGGTCATCCACGACGTGACAGGCGCCACCGAGGCATGGGACCCGATGTCCAAGGCCGACGTTGCATGGAGGATTTGGGATTGGATGCTCGCGCTCTAAACATCCGCGAGGGGCTTCGCTCGTGGCACGAGGCCGGCCTGCGGCTGGTCTTCAAAGCAGACTTCCCTGCGGCCAAAGCCGCTGAGGAAGCCCGCGCCGCACGTGCGGCAGCGGCTCCTGCCCCTGCGCCAAAGCAGGGCGCACATGTTTCACATGAAACACCCGCCGCGCCAAAGCGCCGCCCACCGCAGCGCCCGCAAAAGGTCAACCCGCGCCAGCAGACCGCCCAGCCCTCTGCGCCCAAGAAATCCGCGCCGCCTCCGGCAGGCCCGCAGTTTCCGTGGGAGGAATTCCGCCCCAAACTGCACACGCCCAGCCGCACGGTGTGGACCTATTGGGACCTTGGCGACGACTTTGGGGAGAATCCGAGCGCCGAGCGCCGCAAGCTCTTTGCAGCCATCATCAAAAACCTGCACTGGCCTGCGGGGTCCATCACCTTCTGGCCCGTCTCTGCGCAGCACCGCGGTTTTTTGCTGCCGCATCCCGGCAGCTTCTGGCGCGGCGTGCGAGAGGCCGAGGCGCAGACCGTTTTCTGCTTTGGCGAACGCGCCTTTCAGGCGCTGTTCCCGGGGCAGGACTTCACACCCGGCATCCGCCAAAAGAACGGCATGAACGTCTACGTCCTCCCCGGACCAAACGCCATGCTCGCGGGCGACAAACAGGCGAAGCTCGTCGCGTGGAATGGCCTCAAGAGCTTCACACCGTCCTAAACACCACCGCGCCAATACCGCACCACACGCCCCGCATTGACCACTGGTCAATGCGGGGCTTTTTTTGGACGCCAGAAGGGCGGTGCACATATGGCAGGAGAGTGAACAAAGGAACCCGCGCGAGGACGCATAAACCTCAAGAAGAACCATCCCACGTTGCCCGAGGCGAAGAATACGCAAGAAGACACATCCCCACGCCGAGTGCAGACGGCAAAAGTGGACCAAAAAAAGGAAACAACGACCAACCGCCCCAAATAAACGTCACCAGTCACTGTGCGTCAGGGCTGAACGAATACCCCTTCGCAAACCACAATGCCGCAGGTGCCCCCCCCCAAAAAAGCAAGAAGGGTGAAGCGAAAACAAATCACCCTCCATTTCCCCCTCACACACACTGATGAAAGGTCAACACCTCACCATTGAGCAATCCAGCCCCAAAGACATAGCCCCGAATCGCCCGCATACACCCTCCGCCCAATCACATTGCCCACACCAAAACGACACACCAGACAAACTCCCCCCTCCCCAAATACAAGGATTTTTAAGGATGAAATCCTTAAACCACCGGAGGTAACAAACGTAGAGCGCCCCCCACGGCCCGCCCCG
>NZ_JBUDSW010000185.1:0-7490 GCF_054921475.1 Desulfobaculum sp.
GAAAAGTACAAGGACAAAGCCGTCAAGAGCGTGCGCAAGCGCGTGACGAATATCGCCGACCACCTGCCAGAACCCATGGATGTGGAAACGTGCATGGCCCGCATTATGGCCGATGTCTCCGGCGGCGGGCAGGATGCTGCGGCTTTGGGCGAAGAGGAGACGCAGGCCATTGAGGCGCTCGCGGACTCGCGGTACCGCACGTGGGACTGGAACTTCGGCTCCTCGCCCAAATACGGCTTCAGCCGGACGACCAGAACCCCCGGCGGCGTAGTCGAGGCGCATGTGGACGTCCAGTCCGGCGTCATCCGCCGTATCCGTCTGTTTGGGGAATACTTCGGCACCCGAGATGTTGGGCACCTTGAGGCCGAGCTCACTGGATGCCGCCACGACCGGGCTGCACTGGCGCAGGTTTTGGACGGCATTTCTCTGGAGCAGTACATGCTCGGTGTGGACCGGGACACCCTTGTAGGGTGCCTGTTCTAGTGTTTTAGGTTCCCTTTTTCGTGGCGTTTGCGCGCCAGCATCCTCCACCATTACCTAGCGAATTACCGCCCGCCTCCGCGCCCAACTCGGCGCAGGGGCGGGCGGTGTTCGTTATGCGCTGCTTTGTGTGGCTTTGTCTGTGCCACGCGCGAGTTTTGGCGGCGTTCCCGTGGTCTGCCGGGTGTTCCATTCTGGAGCATTGTTCGTCTTCAGGACACCGCCAGGCAGAGGAGAGAATATCCGCTTTTGACGCTTAACTGTCTGAATATATAGTAAAATTTTCGAATTCCTACCTCGGGCACGCTCCTTGCTCATGCTGAGGAAAGGCATGACATCAAACCCTAGGAGGATAGTATGGACGCGGCAGAAATGGCAGCGATGACGCTGGCGAAAATGCAGAAGGATGCTGGCAATGTGTTTCCGAAGTACCTTGAGTTCACCAAGGAAATCAGCCAGTTCAGCTCCATAGACCACAAGACCCAAGAGCTCATTCACGTGGCGTGCTCCATGATGTCGCAGTGCGAGATGTGCATCTCCCTGCATATTCAGGGCGCGGCCAGCAATGGCGCCACCAAGGAAGAAATCATGCAGGCGGCCATGCTTGCCATTTCCATGGGCGGTTCGCCCAAGGTTATGTACATGAAGTACGTCTTTGAGGAACTGGAAGACCTGTTCGACTAGCGGCCCATAAGCCCTCCTCCGGGAGCGTGCGCGATTCTGGGCGCGGGCGGGCGTGTCATCCAGCCCACATTTGGCACGCCGCTTTTCGCCGCACGCGCGCCGCTCCCGGGACACCTTCTGTGAATCATATCGAATGCGGCAGGCACAGTATGCTTCCGGGTCAGTGGAAACACGGGCCCGGAAGCCTTGCGTTGTGGGCCCGTGTCTCTGTACAGATGGCGGAGACAAGACCCTCAGGAGGAATCCATGGATATACAGACCCATCACGGAATTGATCAGGTTCTGTGCGGTGAGCCGCAGGAGATAAGGGACGGCTACAGCCGCGTACGCCTCATCTGCGGCGAGAATATGACCGCAGACGCAAGCGGCCTTATTCACGGCGGCTTTATCTTTGGGCTGGCGGACTACGCGGCTATGCTGGCGGTGAATCACCCGAACGTTGTGCTGGGTGCGGCAGAAACAAAGTTTTTGAAGCCCTCGCGTCGTGGGGACGAGCTTCTCGCCACCGCGCGCGAGGATGCGCTGGAGGGCAAGAAGCGGCTGGTCCACGTTGATGTGCACTGCGGCGACGAGTGCGTTTTTACGGGTACGTTCACGTGCTTTGTGCCATCGCGGCACGTTTTGGACGGTAAGTAGGCGCGCCGCCCACCTGCGACCGCTAGCCCGAGTGGGCGGGTGACGCAGAAGGACGGCGCAAGGTAGAAAAATAAATGGTCCCTGTCCGGCCCGGCATTGTGCTTGGCTGGGCAGGGCCTTTTGGTAGAGGGGCCGCGCTAGTCGTTGCCGCCGCCCCAGATGCTGTCGCCGCTTTTCCCGCCAAGGCCGGGGTGCACGTCGAAGCGTACCACGCCAACGGGAATATCGACGGCTTTGGCGATGCGGGCTGCGCCCTCGTGCCCAAAGCCGCCGCACAGCTCGATGGCGCCAATGCCGTCGTGTTCCACCAGATAGCGGGCCAGCGATTCGGCGTGCTTGTAGTTGCTCACGGCGTAGGTCACGAGCTCGATTTCGTCGGTTGTGACGCAGGCTTTGTGCTTGGAGGGGGACCCGCCGGGGGCGATGAATAAAAACGCGGCCTTAAGGGGAGTGCTCATACTGTTCTCCTGTGAGTCGTCTCGGGCGTATGGTATTGGGTGAAGAGTCCATGCCTGCTGGCGAGGGCCATAACGCGTGGCACGTCCACGACTTTGGGGCCTTCGGTGCTGAGCACGATGGAGGCGCGGCAGCCGCTGGGAATGTCCACTTCGCGTTCGCCGTCCACAGCGATAAGGCCGGGCGCGGTGCCAATGGCGTAGTGTTCTCCGGGCTGCATGCGGCGCGACCGACTTACGGCAACCGTGGCGAAGAGTCCCGGCGCGATGGGGGCGGTGACCGTTGCTTCATCCGCGTGCCCAAGGTTCAGGGCGAGACCTGCGGGCTCCTCCGGGCGGATGGTCGTCAGCTGTCCGCCAACGGCAGAGAGACCGATGGAGGAGGGATCACACCGGGTGAGGAATATTTGCGGCACCTTGTCCATATTCCACACCGCCCGTGAGCCGACAAAAATGTCGTCGTAGACGGCGGCGTCCACCAGCGCGATATCCGCGCGCGTCTCATCCAAATAGATATGGAACATGCATGTCGTGGTGCAGCACTCGGCGATGGGAAAGGCCCCAGTGGCCACGAGGCCTGCGGCCAGCCCGGCAATGGTGGCCTCGCCCATGGAGGGGAACACATTGTTGGTGCCGGTGGAGAGGGGCAGGAGCGGCACGTCTACGGTCCCTTTGCACGCCGCGCGGTTGGTGCCGTCGCCGCCGAGGACGACCAGACACCCCGCCCCGCAGTCGTGCATAGCCTTGGCCGCGGTGGTGGTGTCCTGCTGGGAGTTCCGTACAGGCATATCAAGGGCCTGAACGGGGATGGATGGGGAAATGGCGTCCAGCGCGCGGGGGACGGTGCCGTAGGCGTCGGGCATATAGACAATGCGTGACGCGCCCGCCTGCTCAATGCCGAGGATGAGTCGCCGGACCATGCGGATTTTTTCCAGATTGTCGAAGACGCTCCCGTGGGCCACGAGGCGTCGTATATCCTTGCCTGATGCCGGATTTGCCAGAATGCCTACGGTGCTCAAGGCGGCTCCTTCGTGCCCAAATGGCAGGCGGGAAGCGGCCGTGGCCGCCTCCCGCTGCGCGAGTTATCGGATGGATTTCACCGCCGAGACGATGTTGTCTGCTCCGGGGATGTAGTGCTGTTCCAGCGGCGGGGAGAAGGGCACGGGGCAGAAGGGCGCGCCAACGCGTTTAATGGGCGCATCCAGATACTCCACGGCTTCCTCGGCCACCATGGCCGCAATCTCTGCGCCGGGCCCGGCAAACTGCACGGCCTCGTGGGCGATGACCAGGGCGTTGGTCTTCTTGACGGATTCTACGATAAGGTCCGTGTCCAGCGGCAGCAGGCAGCGCGGGTCGATGATCTCGGCGCTGATACCGTCCTTTTCCAGCTGGCTTGCGGCTTCAAGGGCAGCGTGCACGGTATGGGAGGTGGCGACGATGGTCACATCCGTACCTTCGCGTTTCACATCGCCCTTGCCGATTTCAATGGTGTAGCTCTCGTCCGGAACCTCGCCAGACACGCCGTAGAGGAGCTTGTGTTCCAAGAACACCACGGGATTGTCGTCGCGGATGGCGCTGGTGAGCAGGCCTTTGGCGTCGTAGGGGGTGGAGGGGATGACGACCTTGAGCCCCGGGATATTCATGAACCACGATTCAAGGCACTGCGAGTGCTGCGCGGCCGCGCCGATGCCCGCGCCCTGCGGCATGCGCAGGGTCATGGGGACGGTGGTTTTGCCACCGAACATAAAGCGCATCTTGGCGGCCTGGTTGAAGAGCTGGTCCATGGACACGCCAATAAAGTCCACGAACATCAGCTCAGCCACCGGGCGCAGACCGCACGCGGCCGCGCCACCGGCCGCGCCGACAATGGCGCTTTCGGTGATGGGGGTGTCCATGACGCGCTCTTTGCCGAAGGCGTCGTACAGGCCCTGCGTTACGCCAAAGCACCCGCCGAACTGTCCAACATCCTCACCCATGATGAACACGTTTTCGTCGTGCTCCATTTCGTGACGCAGCGCGTCGTTCAGTGCCTGCAAATATGTTTTCTCGGCCATTGTCTTGCTCCGTTGGGTCGAATTTTTCGGAAATGCTGACCTTGCGTCTTATGCGTACACGTCGTCCATCAGCGCGGAGGCGGGGGGCAGGGGGCTGTCCTGCGCGAATTTCACGGCCTCTTCGACTTCACCGGCAATGCGGTCTTTAATCTCCGCGGCTTTCTCTGCCGTCAGGGTTTTGCTTTCCACCAGCTTTTGTTCAAAGCGGGGGATAGGATCCTTGGCCATCCATTCTTCAAGCTCTTCGTCGCAGCGGTAGGTGCAGGCGTCGCCCTCAAAGTGGCCGCGCCAGCGGTAGGTTTTGCATTCCACAAGGGAGGGACCTTCGCCCTTTCTGGCGCGGGCAACGGCCTCGGTGACGGCCTCGTGCACGGCCAGCACGTCATTGCCGTCCACCACAATGCCGGGCATGTCGTAGGCGGCGGCGCGGTCGGCGATGTCGACGACGGCCATGGAACGGCACTGCGGGCACGAGATGCCGTAGCCGTTATTTTCGTTGATGAAGACGAGGGGCAGTTTCCATGCGCTGGCCATATTCAGGGATTCCTGCGTGGTGCCCTGATTGGACGCGCCGTCCCCGAAAAAGCACAGGGCCACGTCGTCGGTATTGCGGTACTTGGCGGCAAGGGCTGCGCCCACGGCCAGTGGCCCACCGCCGCCAACAATGCCGTTGGCGCCAAGGATGCCAAGGTCAAGGTCGGCAATGTGCATGGAGCCGCCTTTGCCTTTGCAGTAGCCGGTCTGCTTGCCGAAGATTTCGGCCATCATCAGCTTGAGGTCGCCGCCTTTCGCCAGCAGGTGACCATGCCCGCGGTGGGTGCTGGTAATCATGTCCTTGTTGGTCAACGTGGCGCAGGCGCCGGTGGCTACGGCCTCTTCGCCCAGATACAAGTGCACGAAGCCGGGAATTTCACCGGCGGCGAAGAACTCCTGCAGTTTCTGCTCGAAAAACCGAATCCTGTTCATGGTTTCGAACATGTGAACCAATGTTTTCTTGCTGAGAGCCATTGTTGTCGCTCCTTTTTCTCTGATGAATTATTCGGCCTGTGAGGGCGCGGCGCATGCTTCGCAGCCCGGAGCATCCGCTTTGTCCATGTCCACGCTGATGGTGAGGGCGGCGCACGCCACGACAATATTGCTGACCCCGGGCGCAAAGCAGGGAACCTCGATGCCTGCCGCGGTCATGCCGCCAGCAGTGACGGAAACCGAGGCTTCCCCAATGGGGATGACGGCGCGCACAGCCTCGGTGTCAACGCGCTCCGGCGCCGGGACGGCTACTTCCGCATGGACGTACACGCCCTGGAAGGCGTCGCGCCCCCATATCTCCACAAGACCGCACAGGCAGGTGCGGGACATGGCATCGCGTACGGCGCGCACAGCGGCCTTGGTCATGTCCTCGCCGTGCATGTCTGCGGCGTAGCCGAGTTCGATGGCGAATCGTTTGTGCGGCATGGCGGCCTCCTACATTGTCATGAGGCCGGGGGTTTCCAGCATGTCTGCGAGTTCGCGCAGGAAGGTCATAGCCGGTGCGCCGTCGGTGACCATGTGGTTGAAGGTCAGCGACAGGGTCATCATGCTGCGGATGGCGATTTCCCCGTCTTTGACGGCGGGTTTTTCCACCACGCGGCCAACGCCCAGAATGCCCGTCTCCGGCGGGTTCAGAATGGGGGTGAAGCCGTCCACGCCCAGCATGCTGACGTTGCTGATGGTGAAGGTGCCGCCCGAGATTTCGTCCATGCTCAGGCCGCCTTGACGCGCGCGTGCGGCGGCGTCGCGGACGTGGGTTTTGAGCTCTTCAAGGGTGTAGGTGTCGGCCTCTTTGACGTTGGGGACGATGAGGCCGCTGGGCAGGGAGACGGCAACGCCAAGGTTGACGTGTTCGTGCATGTGGATGCCGTCGTCCTGCAGGGTGGAGTTCATGACCGGATGGCGCTTTAGGGCGCGGCACACGGCGTAGCAGATGATGTCGTTGTAGGAGAGGCGGTAGTCGGGGTTGCGGCGGTTGCGCCCGCGCAGGGTGTCGCGCAGGCGGACCATCTCCGTGACGTCGGCCTCCACAAACACAGTGAGCTGGGCGCTTGTTTGCAGGCTGGCGTGCATGTTGTCCGCAACGATTTTGCGTACGCCTTCCATGGGCACAATGGTGTCCTGTGTGGCAGGCTGCTGCGGGGCTGGCTCGGATGGGGCGGCGGGGTTCATGGCGCGCAGGATGTCGGCCTTGGTAACCTTGCCGCCGTCGCCAGTGCCGGTGATTTGGCTGAGGTCAATGCCCTTTTTGCGGGCAAAGGCGATGGTCTTGGGGCTGGCGTTAATGCCGCCACCTGCGTCGGCCACGGCCTGCACGTCGCGTTTGGTGACAGCGCCGCCCCGGCCTGTTCCGTCAACGGAGGCGAGGTCAACGCCAAGGTCTTCGGCGAGCTTGCGGGCGGCGGGCATGGCGGGGATGAAGCCGTCCTCTCTGGCGGGAGCCTTTTCACCTGCAGGTTCTGCCGCACTTGCGCCAGCGTCGGCGGCTGGAGCCTCGGCAGTGGCCGCGGGCGCCGGCGCGCCGCCGTCTACGCGTTCCAGCGTTTCGCCGTCGGCGGCAATGGTGCCCACGGGGGCTTGCACTGCGGCAACGTCGCCCTCGGGAACGATGATTTGAAACAGAATACCACTGGCAGGAGCTTCGACCGAGTTGGTGATCTTGTCAGTCTCCACCTCGAATAGGGGCTCACCTTCGGTGACCGCATCGCCCTCGGCCTTGAGCCAACGGACGATTTTTCCTTCCTTCATGGTCAAGCCCCATTTGGGCATGATCACTTGTTGGGCCATGACGTTCCTCCTGAATATTTTCGTGTCGGTGCCATGACGGATTGCAACGGAGGTGCCACGGAAAGAAAAACCGATATTTCAGGAGGTTATGTTATTCAGAAGGAGGAAGGTAGCGCCTTTTGTTCGGGAACGGGACAACAGAAGGCTCTTCGCGGAGGAGGGTTTAAAATGAGTATAAAGTCTTAGAATATAATGAGAAAACGGTGGTTGCACGAGGGTTGTGTGTTCCAGAATCGAACACTTGACGAAGGCGTTGACTTATAGGGATGTGAACACGTGCCTGTCGATAACGAGTGACGCTTTCTGACGAAATGGAGGCCATCCATGTATTCGCTTTTCCGGGAAGGTGACAGCTTCGGTATACGTC
>NZ_JBUDSW010000186.1:0-7431 GCF_054921475.1 Desulfobaculum sp.
GTGCGGGGTGAAGGACTTTGTGCTGGCCGGGCAGGACTACGCGTGGAGCGCCGAGCGCAGCCATGCCGCAGGCCACCACGCCGCGCGCCCAACACGCGTTTTTGACCCCAAGCGGCACATCAAGGAAAAGGACGCGGACGGCAACACCATCTACTCCACCATGTCCTACCTGACGTCCAAGCGCGACATGGAGCGCGACATCGCCCGCCTCGGGCTGAATGTCGCCAACATCTACGGCGGCGGCCTGCCCATCGCCGGAACACGCCGCGTCACCATTGACGAAGCCGCAACCCTGCTGACGGACCTACCCACCACCCACGGGCGCATCAGCGCCTGCATTGCGGCGGCGCGCGGCAGCCTGCCGCGTCCGGTGTTCGAACGCCGGTTCGAAACGTGGCGCACCTCCCTCAAGGCAGCAACAAAACGGCTGGAAAAACTCTACAAAAAGCCAACACGCAACAAGGGCGCCATTTTGGAGCAGCTGCAAAGCCTCGTCTACTTCCTGCGCCAAGACCCGCTCTATCTGCCCTACCTCTACAACGAGGTCATGGACATGGCGGGCATGGCGCGGTTTACCCAGCATCCCGTTCCGGCGGACATGCGGCGGTTTAAGGACATCACCGGCCGCGTGCTGGACAAGGTTGCCCTGATGGACTCCATCCTTGGCGCGCAGGCCAAAACCAGCGCGGCCTAACGCGCCCCGCGCAGCCAAAGCGCGCCCCAAGGCGCGCCGCCCCGGCCCTCAGGCACGACAAAACGCCCGGCACCACTGGTGCCGGGCGTTTTTTTGGACGCCTCTTGCAAGGGACACGGGCACAATGTATACCCAAGCGACATCCTTCACCTTCAACCCCACAAAAGCCAATGTCCCAAAAGTATTCGGTACCGATGCTCTGTTTGTGGGCCGCATCCGTCGTCGGCGTGTGCTGGCTCTCCCTTATGCCGACGCCCCCGCGCCCCATCGACCTTGACCACATCGACCTTGTGGAGCATGCCCTTGCCTACGGCTGGTTGGCGCTTTTGGCCCTGCGCGCGTTCAAGACGCGCGGGCCTGCCATCACCGCCGCGTGGAGCATGGTGCTGCTGGGCGCGGCTCTTGAGGTGGGCCAACACTTTGTGCCGGGGCGCTACACCTCATGGTCCGACATGCTGGCCAACACCGCAGGCGTCATCATCGGCATCTGGATTGGCGAGCGCATCAAGCAGTATGAGTATTTCGACGGGCTCAAGCGCGCCCTCGGCGTTAAAGATCAATAAGGTGCACCTCCAGCCGCTTCTTGCCAAACTGCAGGGCGGCGTCGGTGTCGAACATAAAAATATCGATCTGGTTGCGCTTGTGCTTGGCCATCAAGTCGTCAATGGTGAACACGCCATAGTTCTTGATGTAGACCTTCTTGCCAAACACCCACCCCGCCTTGAACAAATCGCGCGAGACGGCAACGATGCCGTGCCGCACCCGGCGGTTGGTGGCGGTGTAATTGGGGCTGTCGTCAGTTTCGCCAATGCGCGGGCTATAGGCCGTCACCGTCAAAAGCCGTGAACGCCGAAGCTCCTGAATGCTCTTGTGGTTATTCACAATGAAGCGATAAAAGAGGTCGGCCATGTCGTGCTTCTTGGCGACTTCAAGCTCCAGGGATTCCATTCTGTACTGCGAGTCCGCAAGCTCCGCCGCAAGGCGGGTCACACTACGGTGCTGCCAGACCAGACCTACAGCCAGCAGGACGATTGCGAGAGTCGTAAAAAACCTGTACATCTTCATCTCCAAACGCAAAATACTCTTCAGCATTCCGCAGCGTTGCCGTCCATAAGACCACGCCGGGTTCTGTGCTGTTCACACTATAGGAAAACGTTCAAGGCATTGCATCAAGAATCTGCCATGGCGGCGGCGTCTCCTCCTGCGGGCACATCGCGCCCACGCCTCGCCGTGCTTGCCACGGCTATCTCCATGCCCTATAAGCGCCACATGCGAACACACACCCCATTTTGGCATTTTGTGCTCGGCTCACTGCCGGTACTCGCTTTGGCGGCGGCGCTTCCCTACGCCTTCGGCGGGGAAGATGCCCTGATGCAAAGCGTACGGATACACAAAAATACTCACGAGGCCCTGCGCCTCACCGCAAACGTCATTACCGACTGGGGCAACCCCGCGTGTTACGTCACATTTCTTGGCATCCTCGTTCACGGGGTGCGCACCAAGAATACCGACCTCACCCGCTTCGCCCTGACCTATGTGGCCTTTCAGCTGCTCATCAACCTCGCTCTGCTCAACATCACCAAAATGGTGCTGGGCCGTCCGCGCCCCATGACGGGCGAGAGCGTTTTTCACATGCTGACGCTGAATCCGCATTACCACTCCCTGCCCTCCGGCCACACTGCCGACTTTACTACATCGGCGCTGGCGCTGGCCTTTTGGCGGCGCAAGGCGTGGCTGACGCTGGCCCTCGGAATGGCTCTGGCGCTTATGGCCCTGACACGCATCTATCTGATGCAGCACTACCCGTCCGATGTCTTCTTCGGCTGGATGTACGGCGCCTTTACGGCCTGGGCCATCTATGCTTTCGGACTCAAAAAGGAAACCACAGCCCATGAATAAGTTCCTCTCGCGACTGTGGAGCGTGTCCGCACTGCTCCCACTGGCGATACTCGGCCTGATCCTCGCGGCGCAGACCCTGCCCTCTTTGGACACCCGCGCCCTGTGGTTCTCGGATGAAATCCGCTACGCCAACGTTTTTGAGCATGTCATTGACGCGCACAAGTGGCTTGTCATGTACCTGAACGGCGTGCCCTACCCGGATAAGCCTCCCGTCTATTTTTGGTTCCTCACGGCGTTTTTGCCCATCTTTGGCGGGGCCAAGCCCGCGCTGTTCTTTGCCGGCGCCGCCGCCAGCGCGCTGGTGGTGCTGGTGGGCATGCTGTGCATGAACCATCTCGTCCTGAAAGGCGGCAGGGAAAATGGTCTGGCCGCAGGCCTTATCCTGCTCACCTGCTTTTACTTCGTAGCCCTGACGCATTACTCGCGCATGGACCTTCTGTTTACAGGACTTATAACCTTTTCGCACATCTGTCTCTTCCGCGCGTGGCAGCAAGAGCGCGCCATGGGCTGGACCGTGGCGGGCTTTGTGCTTGCCGCCTTGGCGACCCTCACCAAGGGTCCGCTGGGGCTTGTGTTCCCGGTGCTGGCCTCCGTGGTGTATCTGGCATGGAGCGGCCGCCTGAGCCGCCTTGTCCGCCGCGACGTGCTGGTGGGCTTTGGCGCGGCTGTGGTCATCCTGATTGGGTGGATTGCCGCCGCGTGGTTCTCCGGCGAACACGCCCTTGTCGAAAACATCTTCTACAAGCAGATTTACCGCCGCGCTGTGGACGCCTCGCACCACGAGCAGCCCTTCTGGCACTACTTTGCCACGTTCCCGGCCGCGTTTTTGCCGTGGACCTTCGTTGTGGTGCTGCTGCCCTTCAAACGGCTGTTTACCCTCTCCTTCTGGAAGGAGCTGTGGTACGCCCGCAAGGCTGATGTCTGTTCCACGGGCTCTGGCCTCAGCTACCTGTGGTGCGCGCTGATTTCCGGCTTTGTTCTGCTGACCTGCCTCAGCACGAAGATTGTCGTCTACCTGATGCCGCTCTTCCCCATCCTTGCTCTGCTCACCGCGCGCACCGTTCTCGGCTTTGACGCGGCGCGCACGCGCAAGCTGGTGCTTTTTGTCGCCGGGCTGTTTGCCGTGCTGGGCGTTGGCGTTGCGCTGGCGAACCTGTTCACCCAGTGGCCCATCGTCCTCAAGGGCATCTACGTGCTGGCGGTGGTCAACATCATCATCGCGGCCCTGCTGTGGCGCTTTGTGTCCCACTGGGATATCCGCCCTGCCCTGCTGACCCTTGGCATCCTGATGACCATCTGGGTGCAGCCGTTGGCCTTCATTGCCGTGCCCGAACTGGACGCCGTGATGAGCCCCAAGGAACAGGGCGAGCTGATGGGCGAGTACATCGCCGACGGCTACACCCCCGCGGCCTACAAAATCTACTCCGGTGTCTACACCTACTACTGTGGCACCAACATCCTTGAAACGCAGGACCTGCCGCGCCTTGCCGAAATGGCCCGCACCGAGGACAAATTCGTCCTTGGCATGCAGCGGCGCTACTGGGAGTCGTGGGACAACCGCCCCGCCAACCTGCGCGTGGTGCATGAGCAGTGGGTGGTGGACCGCCCCTACGTGCTGCTGGTGAACACTCCCGAAGGCGGCGCACCCGCCGAAGCCCCGGCTCCGGAAACCACTCCTGTGCTGGAGCAGAACGCCACCCAGCCCGCTCCCACGCCGCAGCCCAAGGCCGCACCCGCGCCCAGCGCGCCTGCGGTACAGCCTGCACCTGTTCAGCCTCCAGCGGCGCCCGAGGCCCCCAAGGCCGCGCCAGCGCCTGCCCCGCAGCAGACGGCCCCGGCAGGAAACACCACCAGCGCCCCCGCATCCAATGCGCCCGGCGCCACGGTGACCGTTGGCGGCAACGATGGCGCCATGGACATGCCCGCAACCACAGGTCCGGGCCTGACCACCGCACCGGCGGAAGCAAACGCCACGCCCGGCGCGCTGGCCAAAACGTGGGCGGCCATCACGGACACCTTCTCCGAGTTCTGGGAAACCTGGAACACGCCCGAAGGTGAAGTGAAAAAGGACAACGAAGGCACCGGCATGTTCAAAAGCGCCATGAAGTGGCTCTCCGACGTCACCAAGGGCGGCGCGGCCGAGGAAGACATCCTTCCCGCCGACACCCTGCCCGCAGCGGCACCGAACGCCACAACTCCTGACGCCACGGACTCAAGCGCCCTGCCCGGCGTTGCCCCGGCTCCTGCCGACGACGCCATTGCGCCCGAAGGTAACGCGGTCCGCCCCGTCACGCTTCCTGCGACCATCGCGCCGGAATCCGCTCCGAAACAGGCCCCCAGCGCCGCCACTGAAAACGAAGCGCAGGACGAACAGTCCAACGCAGCGCCCGCTGGCGAGGCTACGCCCGCGCAGGACGACCAGAGCGCCCTGCCCACGGCCCCGGCCGCACCGGAAGCCTCCGTCGTAGACAAGGCCGCACCGGCCACCACCAACGAGGCATCCGAAGCCGCCGCGCCTCAGGCGCCGTCCGCTCCGGCTCAGTCCGCCACCAACGGCTAACGCCACACGCGGCCAACGCCCGCGCTCCGGGCCTACGCCGCGCGACACACACCCTTCAACCACCATCACCTCCGGCCCGTCCACTGCGGACGGGCCGGAGTTTTCAACGGGACCTTATGGGGAAAATCGCTCGCATCCTCTGCATCGCTCTTGTTCTCGGCGCGGCCTACGCCGGGGTAAATGTGTATCTGCACCCGTCCAGCGCGCCTGAGCAGCGCTGGTATGTGCGGCAAAGCGTCTCGCACACCGTCATCAATCCGGACTCGCTGTTCTCCATCCCCTCTCCGGACGACGCGGCGCAGCCTGCGCGAAACGGCGCAACCTTCACTCCGCGCCATCAGCCCGGCGCGTCGGCCCCCGAGCACGCCGCCACGGCATCAACCATCCCCGGCGGCGCCATCACCGATGCGTCCATCATCACCGGCATCAACTTCACCGAGAGCGGCTCGCGCCTTGACGTGCACATCGCCTCGCGCGGCGCTTCCCCACGTTTTTCCGCCTTCGCCCTCGACAATCCCGCGCGCATCGTGGTGGACCTGTTCGCCCAAAGCGAGCTTCCCCCGGCCATGAAGGAGCTTCCCGTCTCCTCCACCCACGCCACGCGCATCCGCACCGGCGTGCATCCGGGCCGCAGCGTTGTGCGCACCGTCATCGACACCACGCCCGACCAACTTGCCCATTACGACGTTCACGCCTGCGAGCACGGCATCCGCGTGCGCCTTGGCAGCTAACGCGCCCTCCCCGTCCGCACCGCCAAACGCACAAAACGCCAGCGCCCCGGAAGCTCACTGCTTCCGGGGCGCTGGCGTTTTCAGCCCACAAGGGCCGCTTTTTGACTCTCTTCTTCTCTTGCCTACGACGCGGCAAAGACCTGATTGCGGCCCTTTTGCTTGGCCTTATACAGCGCCTTGTCCGCTTCCTTCAGCACGTCCTCGGGCGACTGGCGCGAGTCCGTACGCTGGGCCACGCCGATGGAAATCGTCACGGAGACCGTCTTGTTCCCCGCATTCTTACTGCTCGGCTTCTTGGGCTTGGTTTCCGGGCGGTTCTTGGAGCGGAGAGTAAACGGCGCGTTCTCGATGGCCGCGCGCACCGCTTCAAGGTGTGGCAGCGCCTCCGCCGCATCAGCACGGGGGAACAGAATCGTAAACTCTTCACCGCCATAGCGGTACGAGCAGCCGCCGCCCGTCACGCGGTCCAGCTTGCTCGCCACCATGCGCAGGACCTCGTCGCCCACGTCATGGCCATACGTATCGTTAAATTTCTTAAAGTGGTCCACGTCGCCCATGGCGACGGCGTACCGCCCCCCCAGTTTCTTAAAGTCCGCCACCAGCGACCGGCGCGACGGCAGTCCCGTCAGTTCATCCAAGAACGCCATGCGGTACGAGTCCTGAAACAGCGGCGCGATAAGCGACGCCCCAGCCGCCGAGAAAAACAGCGCCGGAGCCTGCCCGCTGCCCGCATAGTGAAGGCCCGCGCCAACGCCAAGGGTCAGCCCCCAAAAGCCGCCGTCCAGCGGCTCCTCACGTACGATGGTCAGTATCAAAAAGACACATCCCGCAAAGAAACACCCAACCAGCGCAGGCTGTGGCAGCCACGTCCAACGATCCGTCCACGGCGGCAGGACGCGCGCGTGCAGCATCTTGGCAACGGCCACCTGAATGCCCGCCACGCCCTCGTAGCTCATCAGGCCAAAGAACCCGTCCGTCACGGCAAAAACACATGCCGTCAGCAAGCCCGCCGTTGAAAGGTACAGAATGCCCCACGGCGTCACGAGGCCACGGTCGCCCATAATCGCCAGCAGCAGCCCAAAGACCGGAAACGCACACGCGTACGCCGCATAGGCCACCTGCCCCAGCGCATCCGTGCCCACGCCCGCCTGCAAAAACGTGTTCACAAACCAAAAGCCCAAGGCCAAAAGCGCCATGGCAAACACGCAGCGGCTGCGTTTAAAACGCCAACTCAGCAAGCCGCCCAGCACCGCCATCACATACGGCGCCGTGGACGCAACCTCCGGCGGCAAGCCAATATCCAGCGCAACAACCGCACCAGCGGAGGCCAAGAACAAAACAGGGAACATGAGCAAAGACAGTATTCGCATGGAAGAACTTTCTCCTGTATCGGCGGCCTTGTATCATGCCCCGCCCGCCCTGAAAAGCCCGTATCACGTGACATTTATGGCAAGCATGGCCGAATGGTGGTGGTTGCGCAGGGCTTGTGATGCCTCCCGCGACCTAAGCTTAAAGGGCCTCCGGCGGGTTAAGCTCTTAGGGTATTC
>NZ_JBUDSW010000187.1:0-7411 GCF_054921475.1 Desulfobaculum sp.
CTGTTGGGTGGAGCGCATTGAGAGGTGGCCCGTGAGCGGTGAAGTGTTGAGAGGTGGTCGCGGAGTAAGGCGCGGGCTGGGGCGCAGACGGGGCGGGTGGCGAGCGCTCACCGCCAAAGGGAGGCGCGCGGGAAGTCGCGCCGTGCAGTAAGGCGCCAGCCTCGCATTATGCCATGAGGCGCACAGCACGGGCCGGGGGCCTCGCGCGTTGCCGCGTCCCGGTGCGCAGTGGACCGGGACGCAGGACAAGGGCGGCAGTTAAAGGGCCCAGCGCAGACCGGGAGCGCCGGGAATAAGGCCGAGTCTGCGGCAGTAGTCCGCAAACAGGGTCAGGGAGGCTTGCTCCTTGGGGCCAAGCTCGTAGTCCAGTGTGGACAGGTAGTCTTCAATGCCGTCGCGCGAAATCCATGTACAGATGTCATCCATCTCGGCAATTTCGCCGATGGCTTCGTGGCAGGAGAGCTTGCATTTGACAAGGGCGGTATGCACGTCCGCCAGCAGGTCCAGCTGTTCCTCGCTCAGGCCGTTTCGGACCATCCAGACCGCAAAGACAAAGGGCAGGCCCGTGAAGCCCCGCCATTCGTTGGCAAGGTCGATGATGTGCCAGCCTTCGGGCGGGCGCAGCCAATGCCGCAGCGCGTAGTTGCCAATTTCAAGGAACGGGCGGTCCATGGTGTGGCCGGTTCCGGCGTCGATGGCCGTCCAGTCCGCCTGCGGGA
Source organism: Desulfobaculum sp. (assembly GCF_054921475.1). Lineage (NCBI taxonomy): Bacteria > Pseudomonadati > Thermodesulfobacteriota > Desulfovibrionia > Desulfovibrionales > Desulfovibrionaceae > Desulfobaculum > Desulfobaculum sp. The sequence goes on from NZ_JBUDSW010000187.1 coordinate 720, forward strand.
ATTGCCAGTGGAAGTGCCACAGCGTCTTGAGTAGGGCCACGGAACTGGCCGAAGCCTTGGTCACGTGGATTTGGGGGCCGTTGTCGGCCATCCACTGCGGGATGTCCTCCAGCGCCACGGGGCTGACGAGCAGGACGCTCTTGACCGGGCCGGCGGGGGCGGTGATGGACAGGCCGGGAAGCAGGCGGTAGCGCTCCGCGTGGGCGAGGTATTCAAAGGCGGAGCCGGGCGACAGGTCGATGCTGCCATCCAGCAAACCGGCGTTCATCTCCGCGGGGTGCCCCTGAATGTAGCGGATGTCGTCAGACGGCGGAACGTGGTGCTTGAGGGTCTGAAAAAGGGGCAGCACGTTCAGGTAGCTGATTTGCCCGATATTGAGGCGAGGTGATGTCATATTGGGATGTCCTTTGTTGCGCGTAACGGCTGGGGGCGGTGGGCGCGTGGCCCCGCCACCGCAATGAAAAAGGCCACCGAAGCTATAGCTCCGGTGGCCGTATAACGCAACAGACTGATGCGGGCTGTGGCTAGTCCAGCTGGGAGATCAGGAACTGCTTGATCTCGTCGATGGAGCCTTCGCCGTTCAGCTCAATGTACTTGAAGCCAGCGGAGTCGGCCTTATTCTTATAGTAGTAGGCCGCAGCGAGGGTGCCGGTCTCGGTGTCGTAGTAGATGTTGTGGCGCTTGTCGATGGCGTCCTCGTCCTGGTCGTCGGCGCGGGCGGTCAGCTCGCCACCACAGACGCGGCACTTGTCGCCATCGGGAGCGATGACCGGGATGCCCACGTTGTTGGGGTGGTTCGGGTCGTTGGCGCAGAGGCGACGGCCCATGATGCGGGCTTTGGCGACTTCGCGGGGGAGCAGGATTTCAATGACGTAGTCCAGCTTGACGCCGTCCTTTTCCAGAGCTTCCCACAGCTTCTCGGCCTGAGCGATGGAGCGGGGGAAGCCGTCCAGCAGCCAGCCGTTGGCGGAGGACTGATTCAGCACGTCCAGAACCATGGGGATGGTGATGTCATCGGGAACCAGCTCGCCCTTGTCGATGTATTCCTTGGCCTTTTTGCCAAGTTCGGTGCCGCCGCCGATGTGCTTGCGGAAGATAGCGCCGGACTCAATGTGGTCGAGATTGTATTTCTGCTTAGCCAGGGAGCCTTGCGTACCTTTACCGCTGCCATTGGGACCGAAAATAAGAATATTCACTGGTTCCTCCTTCACAAGTTGAAAATTTCACAAAGCTCTATCCTTCTCGCCAGCCGCTGTCAATGCCAAGACCCGGCAAGAAGGCAAAAAGTGCTGGGAGCTTAGCCGCAGCGGGGTTTCAGGAGGACGCCAGCGGCAGAGCACGTGGCGGTTTTGCCTCCTGGAAACTGGACGGTTTTGCCGCCCTCGCGGCTGAGAAAGAGCGCATCCAAACGGTGGAGTGCGTCGGCCCGGGATTGGCCGGGACCAAGGCGTTCCAGCGCGGCTTTGAAAATCCGCAGCCGCAAGGCCTTGTGTGTATCTTCAATGATTTCACGGCGCAAGAAGATTGTGCCGTCGCCTTGAACCGCTCCGGACAGGGCCGCGCTCACCTGCGCGGCAAAAAAATCCGCATCAAGGCGGGCAAGACGCCACTGTTCAGCGATGCTGCCCAGAAAGTTCGGGTTTTCACGAGCAAGGCGGGGCAGGATGTCGTGGCGGAAGCGGTTTCGGGTGTAGGTGGTATCCGCATTGGTGGCATCCTCCACCCACGGCAGGCCAAGGCCTGTGGCAAAGTCCTCAATTTGCGCGCGCGTGGTGAGCAGCAGAGGGCGGATGACGTTTCGCTCGGGCACCACGGCGCGCATGCCGCCCAGCTGGGGCCAGCCTGCGCCGCGCGTCTGGCGCATCAGCACGTCTTCGCCGAGGTCGTCAAGGGTGTGCCCGAGGGCGATGAAGTCCGCCCCCCCGTCCGCGCGAACCTGCTCAAAAAAGCCGTAGCGCGCCGAGCGGGCGGCGTTTTCCACGCCGGATGCCCCGCCAGCCATGGCGCGGACGTCAACGCGCCGGTGCGTGAAGGGGATGCCCCATGCCTCGCAGGTGCGGCGTGCGTGGGCGGCGTCCTCTGCGGATTCCGCGCGCAGGCCGTGGTCCAGATGCGCGGCGGTGACGGTACACTCCAGCCGCCGCGACAGCAGCGACAGCGCGGCCAACAGCACCGTGGAGTCCACGCCACCGGAAAAGCCCACGACAATGCGCGCGCCGCGCAGGTCGAGGCTGAGTTCATCGGTCATGAAGCGCTGGACGCGCAGGCAGAACCGGGCGTGTTCCGGGGCGAGGTCTTGGATGCGGTGGGGGAGTGCCATGGTCAGCCTCCTCGCGCTTGCGGGGGCATGCGGTGTGTTGTGGCTACTTAGGGTGCTGAAAGGCGGGCAGAGCGCGCGGCCCTGCCCGTCATGCGTATGGAGTAAAAGTTGGCGTTAGGCCGGGATGTCCTGTTCTTTGAGCAGGCCGTCCAGCCAATTGATGGCGTAGTCGCGCTGGTCCGGGGTGGCGTAGGTGACACAGCCGCAGCGGATGATGTTTCTGGCGCGGGCCAGCAGTTCCATGCGCAGGCCGTCTTCCAGCACTTCGATGCCGAAGCTGTAGGGGCCGCAGGAGTCCGCGTGTTCGGTCTGCAACTCGGAGTAGAGCTCGCGGGGCAGGTCCAGCCAGTAGAAGCCTTTCATGGAGCCGCTCATGTCTTTGGCGTCGAGGGCTTTTTGCAGTCGCTCAATGTCGTCAGTCGTCAGTTCGTCGATGTGGTAGTTGCGCATGGTCCTCTCGCTGGAAGTGTCGGTGTCTGTCCGTGGCCGGTGGCGTTGGACTATTCGGATTTCTTACAGCCGCAGGCCGCGCGGAGCTGCACCACATTGCGTTTGCGGTCCGCGTGGGCGTTCTCCGGGATGGATTCGCCATCGAGGTTGAACATCCTGCGTGTGGTGTCGATAAAGCGCTGCGCCGCGCCTTCTTCCTGCGTGCGGCGTTTCAGGAAGGTGATAGGCTCGTGATAGAGCTTATGCGCCAGAGATTTGACAAGGGTCTCAAGGGCTTCGCGCTCTTCATCGGACACATCGCCAAGGCGCTTCATGGTCTTGGACAGCTCGCGCATGGCAATGGTTTCGCCCTTGTCCAGCAGGTCGCAGATGGTGGGGTTGAGTTCCAAGGACTCCAGCCACGTATCAAACTGCCGGGTTTCGGAGTCGATAATGGCTTCGGCCTTGGTGGCTTCCTCCCGCCGCTGGGCAAGGTTTTCCTCCACCACTTCCTTCAGGTCGTCGATGTCGTACAGGTAGACGTTGTCCAGTCCGTTGACGTCGGGGTCGATGTCGCGCGGGACGGCGATGTCGATGAAGAACATGGGGCGGTTGCGGCGTTTTTTGAGCACGGGCTTCAAGTCCTTGGCGCGGATGATGGCTTCCGTTGCGCCGGTAGAGCTGATGACGATGTCAACGTCCGCAAGCTTGCGGTGCATCTCCTCAAACATGATGGGCGTACCATTCATGCGGCGGGCAAGCTCCTCACCACGGTGGTAGGTGCGGTTGGCGACCATGATTTCCTGCACGCCACCGTTGATAAGGTGGGTGGCGGCAAGTTCGGCCATTTCGCCTGCGCCGACCAGCATGGCGCGGTGGTCGCTCATATCGCCGAAGATTTTCTTGGCGAGTTCCACCGCGGCGTAGCTGATGGAAACGGCGGAGCTGGCGATGGACGTTTCGGTGCGCACGCGCTTGGCCACGGAGAACGCCTTGTGCAGGGCGCGGTTCACAATGACCTTAGCCGAGCCGTACTCCACGGATTTGCGGTAGGCATCCTTGAGCTGGCCCAGAATCTGCGGTTCGCCAACGACCATGGAATCAAGGCTGGCCGCCACGGTGAACAGGTGCTTAATGGCGTCCAGCCCCTCGTGGATATACACGTGGGGTTTCAGCTGCGGCACGCTGCCGCCACAGTTCGAGGCCCAAAAGTGCAGAATGTCGTCCGCCGTCATGCTGTCGTCGGTGACAACCAGCATTTCGACACGGTTGCAGGTGGAAAGGGTGAGAGCCTCGCTCACGCGACCGTCCGGGGTCACGAAGCCGAGTTCCACGGTGTTACAGTCCTTGAGGGCATATGCCTCGCGGATTTCCACACCAGCCGTCCGGTGGTTGAGTCCTATGAGAAAAATCTTCTGTTTCATGAGATCTGCATGAAGTTGTGGTGCGAGGGCATCATGAAGTTCACGACGACCAGTGAAAGGACACTGAACAGGAACACGGCAATGGCGAGCAGTGCCGCCTTGCGCCCACGCCAACCGACGGCGAGGCGCTGGTGGAACAGGTAGGCATACACCAACCAGATGAGAATGGAGACCACTTCCTTGGGGTCGCCGGTGATGATGCGTCCCCACGCGAAGCGGCCCCAGATGAAGCCAGACAGCAGGCCCACGGTGTACAGCGGAAAGCCGAACACCACGGCGTGGTAGTTGGCGCGGTCAAAGGTATTCAGCGAGGGCAGATCCTTGCGGAAGCCCGTCAGCTTTTCCTTGGTCTTAATCTTGCGCTCCAGATGGATGAACAGCACGCCTGCGGCAAAGGCCATGGCCAAAAAGGCCAAGCTGAAAAACAGCGAGCCGATGTGCAGCATAAAGAACGACCCCGCCAGCGCCTTGGGCATAAGCACCTTGGAGCCGGGCAGGGTGACGGACGAAAGGTAGAGGAGCAGCGCCAGCGGAGAGGCCGCCAGTGCCAGAAAGTCGAGTTTTAGGCGCCACCACAGGGTGAAAAAGATAGCCAGCAGCACCCAGCCCAGCAGGCTCAGGTGAAAGCCGCCTTCCAGAAAACCGGAGTAGCCCATCTGGTTGAAGAACAGGGCGAGGGAGATGGTGTGCAGGCCAAAACCCGCACCGGACGCGACCCCAGCGGCCTTTTTCAGGCCGGGACGCACGCCGAGCATGCCGCCGATGAACAGGGCGGCGCCCAGCGAATACAGCAGCGTGATGCCAATTGGCAGAGCGTTAAACAATTCCATCGATGAGTTCTCCGATGTGGGGATGCAGCGCCTTAGGCAGTGTATCCTGCAGGATGGCCTGCATGCGCTGGCTGTCCCCGTCGCCCACGGCGTCAAGAAGCGGGCCGTAGGCGAGTTGTCTGAAAAGTGTTGTGTTGTCGCATGTCGGCATGCCCTGCTCCAGAACCAGTGGCCGGATGCGCCCCATCAACGTGATGAAGCCGCCATAGCGCGGACCGAGCGTGTCTTCAAGCTCCTTTCGTATGCGGCGGCATACGGCAGGGCTGGCTCCGCCCGTGGAAAACGCCACCACGAGGCTGTCGCGGCAAAAGGTGGCCGGTACGATGAAGCCGCTTTCGGCCGGGGCGTCGGCAATATTGCACAGGGTGCCCGCGGCGTTGCACAGCCGGGCGACGCGCGCGTTCAGTTCGGCATTGCTCGTGCATGCAAAAACGAGGGTGCACCCCGTGATGTCATCATCGCTGAACGGGCGCTGGTTATAGACCACGGCGGGGTCGTCCAGCAAGGGGATCATGGCCTCGGATGGCGGCGCGGTATCTATGACGGTGATTTCGGCAGGATGGCACGAGGCAAGCGTCTTGACCTTGCGCAGGCCAACCTCACCGGCACCCACCACCAGACACCGTCGTCCGTGCAGGTTCAAAAATGCGGGATAATGTCGCATGGCCGCGTCATACCAGAAGTGCACCCCGCCTGCAAAAGGTTATCCGGCCGGATTGTCTGCGGATTGTTGCCCGTAACGCCAAACTGCGGTACCTTCGCCGCTGGAAAAACTGCGCGAAAACACGCATTTCACGGAGATAGAGCCTACAATGCCAACGTCCCGCCCAGCCTCCGCTGGCCATTACCTTATCATACAACTTGCCCGCTTCGGTGACCTTTTGCAGACCAAGCGGCTTCTCGCCACGCTGCTTGCGCGCCCGCAGAGCACCGTTCATCTGGTGGTGGACCGCTCGCTGGTCGATATCGCCCAGCTGGTGTACCCGCAATGCGTGGTCCACGGCATTATGGCCCACCGTTCCGGCGCTCCCGCGCCTGCCGAAGTGCTGGCCGCCAACCTTGGCGTGTTCTCCTCGTTGCGGGATATCCCCTTTGCCGAGGTGTACAACCTGAATCTTTCTGGCATGAATTTCGCTCTCTCTGCGTTGTTCGCACCGGAGCGTGTTCGTGGGCATAAATTGCAGGGTGGGCAGGAGATTTCGGACCTGTGGCCGCGCATGGCCATGCGCTGGACGCGCGTTCGCCGCGCCGCCGGGCTGAACCTTGTAGACTTTTGGGCCGAGCTTGCAGACGACCCCATCGCCCCCGGCGAGGTGAATCCCATCGCCCGGCGCGGCGGCAAGGGCGTCGGCGTGGTGCTGGCCGGGCGCGAATCGCGCCGCAGTGTGCCGCCAGCCATGCTCACCACCATCGCGGGCGCTGTGGCGCAGGGTACGCGCAGTGAGCGCATTGTGCTCATGGGCAGCCGCGGCGAGCGCTCCCTTGCCAAGGAATTTATGGGCGCGGCCTCGTCCCGTCTTGCCGCCATGACGGAGAACACCGTGGGGCAGACCGATTGGGCAGGCCTTATCGACACGCTCACCGGGCTGGACGCCGTCATCACGCCGGATACCGGGACCATGCATCTTGCCGCGCATCTTGGGGTGCCCGTACATGCGCTCTTTCTTTCCTCGGCGTGGTGTTTTGAGA
>NZ_JBUDSW010000188.1:0-7335 GCF_054921475.1 Desulfobaculum sp.
GAGTGCCATCTTCACACGGTGGAAGTCACTGGTTCAAATCCAGTATCGCCCACCACTTTGCACCCCGGGCCCCGACGGTCCGTCCCCACATCGGGGAGAAGGCGGCGAAAGCCAATGCAGCAGCATTGACAACCTGCAGCTTGTCGGGCATAAAACATTCTCGGCTGAATGCCGTAGAAAATACGGGCGATTAACTCAGTTGGTCAGAGTGCCATCTTCACACGGTGGAAGTCACTGGTTCAAATCCAGTATCGCCCACCATCGATTTCAAAACCCCGGTCTGAAAAGGCCGGGGTTTTTTTGTGTTTTATGGGTTTGTGCTTTTTGAGGGGGGATGCGCCACTGCTTTGCAGCTGCGCCGCATCCCCCCTCTTGTATTTGCCTTCAAGGCTATTGCAAACGAAAGGGCAAGAAACTGTCCGACAGGGCTGGGGGAATTGGCTAAACGCCGAACTGAGATTGGGGAGCGCTGTTTTCAACACACATCTGACCGTGGCGGCATGCGTAGAATGTGGCTTTGCGGCCGGAAAACGTGATGGAGCAGTTCCTGTTGCACGTCGCCGCATTGAATCGTGGATTTCTGGTGCGATGCTTAATCCGAAGTGGCATCCGAAGGGTGCGGCTGATGCCTGGCCGTCGTTTTTGTCCGGTTATACACGGTCTGGCTCGATCGTGCTCGTTTTTGGGGTCCATGGAGTTCGACACGATATTTTTGTGCCAATTATGGCGGCAAGCGTCAGTGGGATGTGATCCGAGGGGGCGGGGCATTTTCAATGGGCGTTTAGCCCAGCACATTCGGCGGCAGACACTTTCTTGCGCTGTTGGAGCAGAAAGGAACACGGCGTAGACGCCTTGTGGGACGTGGCCGTCAGTGTAATGTGCTGATGGCCACGTGCTAGTTTGTTAGCTCCTGCATTTGTCGCATGGTTTGCTTTGGGGTGATGCCGTAGAGCTTTTTGTAGGCACTGATGAAGTGACCAACATTGGAGTAGCCCACAGCAAAGGCGCATTGGCTGACATTCATTTTTCGTTCCTTCAACATGGAGTAGGCGTATTCCATTGTGCATTTGTGGACGAACTTCGCAACGCTTACACCATAAAGGTGCTTGAACCCTTGGTTAATCTTTGAGCGGTTCATCCCAACTTTGGAATAGAGGTCACCTGCGTTCTCTATCATCAAAAAGCATTGCTCAATTTCGCTTTTTAACTGTTGGATTTTTTGTATTTCGTCATCCATAAAGCTTGCGGGGATGCTTTTCTTTTGTTTTTCCGCGCTGCGCACGGCTTTGAAGAAAAATTCAAGGATGGAGTACTTTGCATACAGGTCATTGCCCGTAAGGCAGCCGTGATTTTCAATAAAGCATTTGACGCATTTCATGCACTCGGCGCTGGCAATTCCTGCAGCTAGCGTTGGTGCTCCGCAGGAGTCCTTCATGCCCTGCAACACCTTCTTTATATTTGTGTAGGCGCCTTGTCCAAAAATACTCTCCAAGAAGTTTTTGGACATGAAGAGCGCAACATGCATGTAGTCTTTTTGTTTTGGCAAACGCAAAGCAATGTCAACATCAGAAAGCTCACCAAGAGCAAACATGCTGGAGCTTATTGATACGGCTTCCCCTTCCTCTCCTGCAAATTTGATCTGCGTCTCGCCGGAGACAACAACAATGCAGACCAGCACAGGAGACTCGCAACGCAAGAAGGACATTTTGTCCTTTGTCACCGTGAGCGGTCCGCAAATTCCAAACTGAACACCATTGAACGGTTCAAAAGCCACACCGTTGCCTTGTGCCCAATCACACGAAAAGGACACAGTACGTGGGCCCTTGTGACAACCGTGCGTGCGGCTGATTTCTGCAACGCGGGAAAGTGTAAGGTTTTTGTCAAATAAATTCTGTGCGTTCATGACCCAATCTCCTAGTCAAAGGCGAAAAGTGGCGCTGGAAGCGGACAATAGTAGCGCTGATATTGAAAGTCAATTCCACCTGAGAGCCACGAGGGAGCGTCTGCGTCGTCAAACTGGCTATTTTTCATGTCCTTTCGAGCAGAGGGAGGCTGGATTTTGAGCTAATCCTACGGAAAGACGAACAAGTAGGATGCTCATGCCCAAGAGTGTTTTGACGTATTGAGTAAGGGCGTAACGTTCAACATCTTTGGAGATGTCGTATGAAAGGACTATCTGCTGTCCGTCACCTAATGGAATTGGCACCAGAGAGCGTTCCGCCATTGCGTCAAGCTGTGGTGTTCGCTGCGGCTGCGGCTGTGTTCTACCCTGTGCCGATATTCATGTCTTGGATGATATATCGGGGGCTGAGCACAGGAAACTCGGGATCAGTGACGCTCATCGCGTTGTTCGCAGTTGCTGTCAGTGCGATAGTTCTTGGTGCTATGTGCAGAGCAAAGTGTACGGTCTTGGCACACAAGGCGTCGTTTACTTTTGGGACAAAAGTGTGCGCAACGTTGATGGATCATCTTGGTAAGGTCCCTCTGCATTGGTTCGCTAAGAAAAGCACAGGCGAACTTAAGAAAGTCTTGAAGCATGATGTCGAATTGATAGAGCACTTCATTGCCCACCATATCTCCGACATGATCGCCTGCGTACTTTTGCCACTGTTTTGCATGCTCGCTTTGTTCTTTGTTGATGCCAGGTTGTCGCTCATTATTTTGTCAATCACTGTGTTGGCGATTTCTATGCACTACATCACTATGCGCCTTATAAAGACCACAACACTTAATGACGAATATTTCAAATCCGTCGCCGTACTGCATTCTGATGCTGTGGAATTTATACACGGTATGCAGGATATTAAAATATTCAACAAAACGAAGGAGTCTTATGGGAGGATGAATGGCGCCATTGAAGACTTGAAAAGGGTTCAAGGTGTTATTCAGGACGTATTTTTGCGGCGTTCAATGTATTTCCTCACCATAACGTCCATGCCGTTTGTCATTATGGCCATCTTTGGTGCCCTTTTGTACACGTCAGGCTCCGTTCAGCTTGATGTGGTGCTGCTGTTTATCATGGCGGGGTGGATTTCCTTTGTGCCGCTGGCGCGGATGCCACGGTTCATCACGTTCTTGTGGAAGGCCGGCATGGGCTATCAAGGTATGAAGCAGCTCCTCGATGAACCTGTCGAAGTGCGTGGCGATGTGAAATACAAAAGCGACATGGTTCCCGACCTGCAGGTTGAAAATTTGTCAGTAAGTTACGACGGCAAGCCCGTGCTACAGAACATCAGCTTTGAGGCCCGTGCGTCAACCATAACAGCTCTTGTCGGTCCCAGCGGCTCGGGCAAGAGCACGTTGGTCTCGGCGCTTGCGGGTATGGAGAGTCTTAGTTCCGGTACAATTACCGTGGCGGGACATGCGTTGAATGAGTTTGCCGCTGATGAACTTGGCAAGTTGATGGCTTTGGTTTTTCAGCGACCCTTCATTTTTTCCGGGACCGTGCGCGAGAACCTGTGTCTTGGGGTGGAGAATCCCTCGCAGGAGCAAATCGAAGCCGCTGCACGAATGGTGCAATGCGACAAATTGATAGCTGATTTGCCAAGTGGTTATGAGACGTTGATCGGTTCCGGCGGAGATGTGCACCTGAGTGGAGGGCAGCGGCAGCGTTTAGCGCTGGCCCGTATGGCTTTGCGAAATGCCCCCATTGTTTTGCTTGATGAAGCCAGTGCCTTTGTTGATCCAGAGAGTGAGGAGGCCATCCAAAAAGGTCTGTCTCTGTTCCTGAAAAATAAGACGGTGCTTGTGGTTGCACACAGGCTGTCGTCCATCGCCCATGCGGACAATATAATTGTCCTCGACAAGGGCGTCATAGCTGAGAGCGGTACCCATGCCAGTTTGCTGGAGCAAAACGGCGTGTATAGCCGGCTGTGGGACGCCTGGCAGACGACGCGGTCGTGGGAGCTGTGCTCACCTGGCACCACTCAACGCTCCGGGGGCGCAAATGTTTAGGAATATATTCGACTTTATCGAAGGCAGGGAAAAGACGCTTTTGCAGGCCACTGCGTGGACGTTTTCTGTTCAGGCTGTGCAGACTGCTGCGTATATCGTTGTGTTTTTCCTTATGCTGTATTTGGCGGGCGATCCGTCGTATTGGGGTGTGTTCTGGTTCTCCATTCTTCTTTTGACGCTAGCCGCCGCGTACTACTTCGTAAGTGTTGCAGGCACATCCGCCTCACTGAAGGCTGGGTATGCCATAGTGGCGGACATTCGGGTTCGGCTTGTCGATCATTTGCGGCGCTTGCCCCTTTCATATTTTCGACGCACGAACAATTCCAAAATCAGCGGATGCTTTCTGCACGATATGGTCGATGCAGAGTCAATATTCTGCGTGTACCTCCAGGAGATGACCGCCTGTGTCGCTATTGTGGTGATGCTTGGTGCCGCCATGGGGTTTGTTACCGGCTTTTTGAGCCTCATTCCTCTGGTGGGCGTGGCGGCGTCGGTGCCTCTTTTGTACAAAGCATACACCTCCACCGGTACGCAAACGCAGGAGTTCTTGGAGAGCCGGGCGTTGGCTGACGGGACCGTCCTTGAATATCTCGGAGGTATTGGAGAGCTCAAGGCCAACGGCATTTTGGGGCGCGACTTTACTCCATGGGCGACGGCCAATGAGAATTTCCGCAGGCTTGCCTTGGCGTTGGAAGTCAGGGTTGGGAACCTTTGTCGGACCTACATCTCTCTGCTGGATATTACCTTCGCTGCGACAGTGGCAGTGGGAGGCTGGGCAGTGGCCACCAATAGGGCGGAAGCCAGCGTCCTCCTCTTTATTTTGCTCATCAGCGGCCGGTTCTATGAGCCCCTTCAGAATATTGGAGTGTTTTTGGCGGAGTTTCGGTTCGCCACAGAGTCCTTGCGGCGCATCGCGTCGATATTTGATGAAAAGTCCCTGCAGCAGATGCCGGGATATACGCCGCCGAAAGACCTCAGCGTGACCTTTGAGGGCGTGTCCTTTGCCTATGGTCAACGCAAGGTTTTAAACGACATCTCTTTCCATATGCCGCAGGGGTCAGTCACCGCCTTGGTGGGCGAGTCCGGCGGCGGAAAAACAACAACCGCGAATCTTCTGCTTCGCTTTTGGGATGTCAGTACAGGGTGCATCCGCATTGGTGGCACGGATATTCGGACCTTTTCGCAGAGTGAATTCTACAAGCATTTTAGTGTCGTTTTTCAGGATGTGTATCTGTTTAACGATACGGTGCTGAACAACATTCGGATGGCCCGTCCCGAGGCGAGCCGCGAAGAGGTTATGGATGCAGCCCGGAAAGCCCATTGCCATGAATTCATCATGGAGTTGGAGGAGGCGTACGATACCCCGGTGGGCGAGGGCGGAGCCAGGCTTTCTGGTGGCGAGCGCCAGCGCATTGCCATAGCCAGAGCCATTTTGAAGGACGCGCCGCTCCTTGTGCTTGATGAAGCAACCGCCTCGGTGGATCCGGAAAATGAATTGCTGATTCAGGAGGCCCTAGGCGCTCTTGTTCAGGACAAGACCCTTTTGGTGATTGCCCACAGGTTGTCAACCGTGCGCGGGGCGCATCAGATACTTGTGCTGAAACAGGGTGATATTGCCGAAAGGGGCACTCATGAAGAACTGATGAGCCACAAGGGCATTTACCATCAGTTCTGGCAGTCTCAGGAAAGAATGAAGTCTTGGAGCATTCAATAGCGCGCTGAGCCGGTGGCTGGGGCTTCCCGGTCACCGGTGCGTCGTTTTTAGGGGGGAGAAGGCTTCCTCTGGTTTTTGCAACATTCACGGCGTCATGATGAAAGCGGGATGGCTTCCTGGTCCGAAGACGGTATAGGACACTTTTTGTGCATTTCTGGTGGTGCCTTTTTATTTCAGGGTCATTACCTTGGGCAAATTGTTTTGGGGGTCGTCTTTGTTTTGAATATGTCCAATCGAAGACGAAGAACACATTATTGAAAAGGATATTCAATATCATTGAGGAGGGGCTATGTTCCCATTCATGAGTAAATTGGGACAATGCTGCTTGGCGTTATTGCTCGCAGCATGCGTGTGTTTAATTCCGGGGGGCGCCGTAGCTGGCGAAACGGAAGATGCCAAGACGGATGAGCAGACGGCGAGTGCGGCTGAGGATGAGAATTCCGAGGCGACCTGTGTGTTACCTGCTGTCGTTGTGACTGTGGATAAGCGCGAAACAGAAGTCCAGAAAACTCCTATGTCCCTGACGGTCTTCGATTCCCAGAAGCTCAACGACAGAGGCGTTAATGAAATCGATGACGTTTTGTACCGGATTCCAAACCTTTCCGTGAACCGAGGCATGGGTGGTCTGACCTATATGTCCTTCCGTGGCGCGCCGACAGCCATTCCTACCGAGACCAACCCTCTGGTAATTTACATCGATGGTGTACCCGCGGATACGTTCATGAATATGGACGCCCCGCTGATGGATATTGAGCGCGTCGAAGTGCTGCGTGGTCCACAGAGTGTTATGTACGGCAAAAATACATTTGGCGGCATCATTAACATCATTTCAAAGCAACCGGATAACAACTACAGGGGGAAGGTTTTTACTCGAGCTGAATCGTATGAGGGCTATGGCCTTGGCGGTACGGTGAGCGGACCTGTCATAGAGGACAAGTTGTACTTTTCTTTGTCCGCTTTGCACGAGCAGTCCGAAGGGTACATGGACGCTGAAGGGCGTGACAGGAGCAATACGGACAAGAAGGAAAGGGTCAAGGGTGTCTTTCGATACACGCCTTCTGACGTTCTCGATCTTGCCCTGCACTGCGACTACACCGAGTCCCGCGAGCGCCCGGCATACATCAAGGGCAACGATGCGACCCTCGACTCTTTCTCCAATGACGACGATTTCTCGGACAGCGACACGTTGAATCTTGCGCTGACTGCGACGATGGATTGGGATTCCATGGTTTTTGACTCTGTAACGACCTACAGGACAGAAACCATTGACTTCCAGTCGTACCTGCATCCGGTTATGGCCATAGCGAATACGTCTGGCCGAAATATTGAGCGCGACGAAGTAACGCAGGAATTCCGTGTGAGCTCTCCCGCAGAGAGTGAGATGAAGTGGCTGCTTGGCCTGTACGGGAGCTACGCCGACCTGAATGTCAAAAACATCTATGCCGACTATATGCCTATGGGCGCCCTCAATCCGGCACTGAATCAGCCCTTTAAGCAGACGACCAAGGAGTTTGCTCCGTTTGGCCAGATTGAAGTGCCCCTGACGGATTCGATTCATGCCATTGCTGGTCTGCGCTGGTACAATGCTTACAAGTCCGCCACCATCAGCTATGAACCGAATGCCGACATGCAGGCGGCTTTTGGGGCCGTACCTATGAGCACGAGCC
>NZ_JBUDSW010000189.1:0-7299 GCF_054921475.1 Desulfobaculum sp.
CCGTCCGCGCCGGAGCTAGAAGGTATGCACGGCCTGCGCGGCAAAGCCAAGGTTCACGGCGTCGCCGCACGCAATGCCGGATTCCAGCAGAGTACGCCTGTCCAGCAGCGCCTTGAAGTCTGCCTCCGCACACCGCACGCCAAGCTCCACCATAAAGCCAAGGTCGCTCACCCGGCGCACCGTGCCCGGAAAGCTCACATACCCATCCGGGAGCGCCGCCCCACGCGTGACGGCAACATCCTCAGGGCGCAGGGCGACGTGGGCGCAGCGCTCCCCAGCCGCCTGCGGCAACGGGCAACACAGCCCGCCAAACCGGGCCTCCCGCTGGGTAAATGTCGCCGGGAACACATTCTTCATCCCCACAAACTCCGCCACAAAGGGCGTGCTGGGCTGGCAGAAGACCTCCCGCGCGCCGCCCACCTGCTCCAGCAGTCCGCCGCGCAAAACGCCAACGCGCTGGGCAAGGAAAAGCGCCTCGGAAAAGTCGTGCGTCACCATAAAGAATGTGGTGCCAAGGTCGCGGTGCAGGGTCCTCAAAAGGCCGCGGATTTCCTCCCGGAAGTTGGGGTCCAGCGCAGACAGCGGCTCATCAAGAAGCAGCACGCGCGGATTCACCGCAAGGGCGCGCGCAAGGCACACGCGCTGTTGTTCGCCGCCGCTCAGGGCGCGCACGCCCCGCCCGGCAATGCGCGACAGGCCCAGCATCTCCACCAGCCAGTCCACACGCCGCCGCGCCTCGGCGCGGTCCACATCGTGGTAGCGCAGACCGTAGGTGATGTTCTGCATCACGGACATGTGCGGGAAGAGCGCGTTGTCCTGATACACAATGCCAACGCCGCGCCGCTCCGGCGGCAGGTTCGTCACATCGCGCCCGTTGACGGCGATGCGGCCCTTTGCCTGCGGCACCAGCCCGGCGACGGACTCCAAAACCAGCGACTTCCCCGACCCCGTCGGGCCGATGAGCGCAAAAAATTCCCCGTCCGCCACGTCAAGGTTCACCCCCCGCACGGCAAAATCCGCAAAGGTGATGCTCAGGTCCGAGATGCGAATCATTGCGCCGTCCTCCTTTGCGGCAGGGTGATGACACGCAGCAGCAGAAACAGCACAAGGCACACGCCAATCAGCCACACCGCCACGGGCTGGGAATACTTGAGGCCGTAGGCCGTGAACCGCTCGTACATGAGCACAGGCGCAACCTTGGGATGATAGGCCACAATGATGATGGCCCCAAATTCGCTGACCGCTCGGGCCATGCACATGATGACGCCCGCCAGCATATGCCGCCAGCACAGCGGCACAGTGACGCGGAAGAACGTCGCCCCGCGCCCTGCCCCCAAACTGCGCGACACATTCTCCAGCCGCACGGGCACGCTCTCGAAGCCACTTTTGGCGGCGCTGATGTAAAACGGCAGGCCCACAAAGGCCATCACGGCGATGATGCCCGTGGCCGTTCCCATCAGCCGCAGGCCCACAGCGCCAAGGGCCTCGCCCAGCCAATGCCCCCGCCCGGCAAGGCTCAAAAGCGCAATGCCCACCACCGGGTGCGGCAGCATAATGGGCAGATCAATACAACTCTCCACAAGGCGCTTGCCCCAAAACTCCGTGCGCGCCAGCAGCCACGCCAAGGGCGTCCCAAGGACGAACACCCCAAGGGCGGCCGAGCTGGACGTCCACACGGACAACCAAATGGACGAGCGCACCTCCGGGTCCAGCGCCGTTTCCCACAGCACCTCAAGGCTCGGTTGAGAGACCATCTCGTACAGGGGCAGCAGGATGAAAGCCATCACCACCACCCCGCACGCCGAACACAGCCAGATAAAAAGCCCGCCGGGCAGGGCAAGGCCTGTGGCCTGCCCCGCCTGGCGGGTCAAAGTGGTCGTTTGTGCCGTCATGACGTCGCCTAGTTGCGAACCTCAACCAGCGGCTGCAGCTGCGTGGCAAGGCCATTCTTCATAGCGTCGGAGGACACGCGGGCCGGGACAAACGGCGGCTGTCCCATCTCGCGCAGGACCTTGAGGCCGCCCTCGGGGTCCAGCAGGTAGGCCATGAAGGCTTCGGCGGCTTCACGGTTGGGGGCGTCCTTCAGGATGGTGACGCCGTAGGTGCAGGACTTGCCCGTACGGGTCATGAACGTGCCGGGCTTCTTGCCGGTCACCTTCACCTTGGCCAGCTTGTAGAAGGGGTCCATCTTGTAGTTGCCAAGGTTGATGTGGTCGTCGAGGGTGACGTACTTCAGACCATGCTGCACAGCCACGGACAGGTACTCCCACGCGTAGTCCATGTTGCCGCTTTCCAGCAGGGAGATCAGCTCCACGGACTTGGGCCGCACGTTTTCCTTGGGGCGGTTGGCGAGCAGGTCGTTGTAGAGGCCGTCGCGGTCATAGAACTTCTCGGCCAGCTGGAGCACCATCAGGCTGCGGTAGCCGCAGGGGTCGAGGTTCGGGTCGGAATGGCCCCACACCACCCCCTTGCGCTGGAGGATGTCCATCCAGTTCTTGTCGTTGATTTCGCCTGCGTACTTGCTCTTGTCCGTGTAGCACAGCACCAGCTGGTTGGTGGCAAAGCGGATGTTCACGTCGGTGAATTTGGGTACCAGCGTTTTGTCGATGACCATGTAGTCGGCGGAGGCCATCAGGTCGGCGGGCTTGCCCAGCTCGGAAATCATGCGCGCCATTTTGGTGCTGCCGCCTGCTTCACGCAGGACGTCCACCTTGGGGTATTTGGCCTCAAAATTCTTTTCAATGGTCTTGAAGGGCACGGACAGGCTGCCAGCATGGAAGATGGTGAGCTTGCCGGTAGGTTCGGCACTGGCCATGGGCGCAGCGCAGGCAAAAACCAGCGCCGCCACCGCGACGATGCGAAGTGTGTGTCTGATGCGGTTCATCACGTTAGGCTCCTTGTATCGGTTCAGGATCACACTGTCGAAATCGCCCCCGTCCTCAACACGGGCGGAAGCCATACCGCCATACCACCCTCAGGATTTTATGGTCAATTTGTTTCGGCATTCGCCTAGTAGTCCGATAGGAGAAACCAATACAAACCACAAAGAACCATACCCAACACCTTTTCATCCACACTTCCGCATAGACCGCCAAAACGCCCCCTCCCGCCGGGACGCCGCCCTGACGCGCCAAGCGCCAAAAAGACAAAAGACCACCCTCAATGGATGGTCTTTCACTGCTCTGGCGCGCCCCAGCTGTCCGCCGGTCTGGTGTGGTGAAATGAGCCTACGCGCGCGGAGTCCCTCACGCCCATGCTGCGCCGCCCTGTGCCCAAGCCCCTCGCGCGGTACCCTCACTCCGCCCCAAATCTTGGGCTTTTCAGACCGCTCCGGCGCACCCGGCACGGCAGGCCCACAAGAGGGAAAGGTGTAGGAAACGCACGACAGCGGCTGTACAACCCGGAACATGGGTAACACTTTTGTCCGGGAACATAGGGAACAGGTTCTGGTACGCACGGTGCGGCCCTCGGCCCCTTCCCGGCGCATTTTTCCTTATGCTGACGAGGCCCGGTCAGCCTTCACGGCGGACAAGACGGCCTTCTCGCATCCGCACGATGCTGTCGGACACAGAGGTCAGCCAGTCCATATCATGACTCACCATGACCACCGTTGCGCCCCACTCCTCGCGCGCCGCCTTGGCCGCCGCCTGAATGCGCTCTGCGCTCTCTTCGTCGAGGCTGGCCGTTGGTTCATCCAACAGCAACACACGCGGCCTCAGGATGAGCCGCGCCGCAAGGGCCACACGCTGGGCCTCGCCGCCGGACAGCTCGCGCCACGGCCTGCGCGCAAAGGACTCGGGGGCCAGCCCCACCATGTGCAGCGCCTCGGCAATGCGGCCCTCGTCCATGGCCTCGCCGCGCACCTTGAGGCCATAGCCCACATTGCCCGCCACGCTCCGCTTGAGGAGGTACGGCTCCTGTGTCAGCAGGGTCACCCGGCGGCGCACACCATTGCCCGCCTGCGTGACGTCCGCGCCGTCAAAGCGCACCGCGCCGCTCACCGGACGCTCCAAAAAGGCAAGGATGCGCAAAAGCGTGGACTTGCCGCTGCCGTTTGGTCCGGCCACGCCCACAATGCTGCGCTGGGCAATGGACAGGGCATCAATATGCAGCGCGTCGCGCGCGCCGTAGCGCTGGCGGACGTCTGTCAGCTCGTACATGGTGTTCATCGGTCATGCTCCGCAAGGCGCCTCAGGCCCGAGACGGCAAGATTCACGAGAAAGGCAATGCACAGGAGCACCAAACCAAGGGCAATGCCCACCGCAAACTGACCCTTGCCCGTCTCAAGGGCAATGGCCGTGGTGATGGTGCGGGTATGCCACTTGATGTTGCCGCCCACCATCATGGAAATACCCACCTCGGACACAATGCGCCCATAGGCGGCCACAGCCGCAAGGGCAAGGTGATAGCGGGCCTCCCACAACGTGGTGACCAAAGTCTGCCGCCGCGACGCGCCAAGGGTCTGGAGCGTCCAGCGCAGGCGGCGGTCCATATTCTCCACAGCGGTGGCAGTCATCGCGATAATGATGGGCAGGCCAAGAATGGTCTGGCCCACGGCAATGCCGGGCACGGTGAAGAGCAGCCCAAGTTCGCCAAGCGGCCCCTGCCGGGACAAAAAGGCATACACCAACAGCCCAATGACCACCGTAGGAAAGGAGAGCAGCGTATCCACCAGCATCCGCAGCGCGCGTTTGCCGGGAAAGTCCGCATGCCCCAGCAAAAACCCAAGGGGCGCGCCAAGGACAAGGCTGCCAATGATGGACAACGACGATACCGAAAGCGTGGTGTAAATAGCGGAATACGTCTCCGCATCCAGCTGAAAAAGCAAGATAAAGGCCCGGACGAGGCCGTCGAGCAAGTAGTCCATATTCCTCCCGGTTCCGCCGTGGCGGACCGTCATCAGGCAGAGATGAAAAAGGGCCGGACGCGCGTCACGCTGCCCGGCCCCGTTCTCTACGCTGTAGCGGCACTGCCGCGCGGCGCTTTACTCTGCGTTGGGGGTGAAGAGCTGCTTGCCCAGCAGCCGGAAATCACCAATGCGCTTCTGCACAGGGGCGGAAGCCATCCACTTGCGGAACGTGGTCGCAAGGTCATACTTGACCGAGGAGCACTTGGCGGGGTTCACGCACAGTACGCTGTACTGGTTGAACAGAGCCTTATCGCCTTCAACAAGGATTTTCAACGGTGCGTTGCCGTTATGGTTGGCTTCGTATTTGATGTAGGTACCGCGGTCGGTCATGGTGTAGCCGCCGCGCTCCGCCGCAACATTAATGGTGGCAATCATGCCCTGACCGGTCTGCACGTACCACTTTTCCTTGTCCGGAACGGGCATCTTGGCGGCCTTCCACAGGGAGATTTCCTTCTTGTTGGTGCCGGAGTTGTCGCCGCGGCTCACAAATTCACGGTGCTTGGAGCCGATGGTCTTCATGGCGTCCACCACAGACATGCCCTTCACGCCCGCCGGGTCGGCCTCGGGGCCAATGATGACGAAGTCGTTGTACATAATCTGGGTGCGGTCCACGCCGTGGCCTTCCTTCACAAAGGTCTTTTCCGCGCCAGGAGCATGAACGAGCAGCACGTCCACATCGCAATTGCGGCCCATAGCCAGCGCCTTGCCGGTGCCAACAGCGGTCCAGCGCAGTTCGATGCCCGTTTCGCGCTCGAAAACGGGGGCCAATTCGTCCAGCAGACCAGTGTTGTCCGTGCTGGTGGTGGTGGCCATCATCAGTACAGGCTTTTCGGCCAGTGCCATCGTCGGCAGGGCAGCCGCCACAAACAGGGCCAGCAGCGAGAGTAGAAGCAGTCGTCTTTTCACCTTTACGCTCCTTTTTCGTCATTTTTTTCATGTGACGTTTTTAAGACACGGTAAATTACTACCAAATCAGTCATATTGACTTCAAGCCCCCACGTCTACCCCTTTCAGATATACTCAAAGTTTGGCACCAACTTTTCACAGTATACGCAAGGGTGCCAAGCCTTTCCGCCCATATATGACGCGGATTGCCGGACCTATTGGTCTTTCAAATCCAAAAAGTGTACTATGCTGAAAATTTCCACTATCAAACCGTTTTCAAGCAGGTGCTCATTTTATGTCCACATCCACCGACTCCCTTTTGCGACTCCTCGACACCAGATTGAAACAACTGCAAAAAAAGAATCATATCCCCGACGTCCTCACCGCCTTGGTGAAGGACGTCTTTACCATGCAGGTCCATGCCCGTGACGAAGCCGCCACCGCCCTTGACGAAAGCCTGCTCACCCCGCGCGAGCAGCTGGGACCGGACGTACCGCTTCTGCCGCGCGAATCCTTCCCCGTGGACGAGGCTCTGGCCACGCGGCTGTTTGACGACCTGCTCGCCCTTATCCTTGATGCCCCTGCACCCCTTGGCGACGCCGCCAAGACCATAGACGCCGCCCGAAAGGACGGCGCAGTGGACCTGCCCGCCCTATTCGCGGCCTACATCTCCGGCGACGACGCCCCCTTTGCCGCATGGGCGGAAAAGACCCCGGACGCCCCACGGGCCATGGCCTTTTTGGTTCAATCCAGCCTGACCCCCGGCCTGAGGGCCGTTGCGCAGCAGGCCGAACAGCACCTGAAGCTGGACGAAGCACGCGGGGGCAACTGTCCCGTCTGCGGCAGCCTGCCGCTCATCACCGAACTGCGCGAAAAGCAGGGCTTTCGCCACGCCACGTGCTCCTTTTGCCACACGGTGTACCGCATCCCGCGCATCATGTGCGCCTTTTGCGGCGAAACGGACATGGACAAGCTGTCCTACTTCACCGCCGAGGGGGAAACCGGCTACCGCGTCGACGTCTGCGAAAGCTGTAAGCTGTACATCAAGTGTGCGGACTTCCGGGAACTGGACCGCAAAACCCTTGCCCTTATCGACGATTTGGATTCGCTGAGTCTCGACATCCTTGCCGTGCAGGACGGCTACACCCGTCCGACGGTTTCGGCTCTGGGCTTTTAGACCACTCGCGCGGCGCGCCATGCGCCGCCGCGCACCATGACCACACGCTCAGCGAGGACTGACCATGAAAACGTCACCCACATCCCCAGCCGCGCCGCAGGAGGCCCGCCTGCGCGAGCTCACCTGCCGCCAGTACAAAAACGGCGCGTGGCGGGATTTTACTGACATCGTGACCCCGGAATACCCGGTCTATCTCCAGTGGCCGGACGCGCCCACGCGCGAACTGCTCACCTTCCCCGAAGGGTGCGACAGGCTGGCCTTGGGCCACGCCCTGCTGGAACTGTGCGCGCCGGGAGAATACCCTGCCATAACCGCCACCGACGGCGAC
>NZ_JBUDSW010000190.1:0-7250 GCF_054921475.1 Desulfobaculum sp.
TTGGGCCATGAGGCTGCGCAGGCGGGAATTCTCACCCAGCAGACGGGCGCGCTCAAGGCCGTTGGCCGTAGCGCGGAACAGGTCGTCCGGCTCCACGGGCTTGGTGAGAACGTCATACGCCCCGGCTTTCAGCGCTTCCACGGCGGATTCAATGGACCCGTAGCCCGTGAGCATGACCACTGTGAGGTTTGGGTCGGCGGTGAGGGCCTGCTGGAGCAGGTCCAGCCCGGACAGGCCGGGCATGCGCAGGTCCGTGAACATGAGGGCGATGCGCTGGGTAGCGAGGATGGACAGGGCCTCCTCGCCGCTGGTGGCGGTGAAGCACGGCGTCTTTGGAAATTCGCGCGTCAGCAGGCGCGAAAGCCCGCGCGCAAAGTCGTGCTGGTCATCAACGATGAGTATGGCGTCGGACGTGGCGTCCTGATTATGCGGTAATGTCATCGGCTGTCTCCGAGATGGGGAAAGTGAGGGTGAACCGTGCGCCCCCGTCGCTGTGAACGGTGATGGTGCCGCCGATGTCGCGCATCAGGCCGAACACCACGGCGAGGCCAAGCCCCGTGCCTTTGCCCACATCCTTGGTGGTGAAGAACGGATCGAAAATCTGGCTCTGCATGTCCTTGGGAATGCCGGGGCCGTTGTCGGCCACCACAATGCGCACGGCGTCCGGCGTGGCTTCGGCGTGCACGCGCACCTCGCCCGTGTCGCGCGGGACCACGTCCAGCGCGTTGATGAGCAGATTGGACAGCACCTGCTCCAGCGAAATGGGGTCCGTGGTCACGGGGGGCAGTGTGTCCGGTACGTCCATGACCAGCCGGGCGTGCCGGGCTTCGGCCTGAACGGTAAAGACGTCGCCAAGCATGCGCAGCACCTCGCCGGGGTCGCTGGGGCCTTTGCCAGCCGAGCGGGGGCGGGCAAAGTTCAGGAGGTCCTGCAGCACGTGCTGGGCCTGCTTGGTGTGGCGCAGGATAACGTCCACGTCCGCGCGGTCGTCGTCCTTTTCCGCGCCGGAGCGCAGAAGCTCCGCGTAGCAGGCGATGACGCCGAGGGGGTTGTTGATTTCGTGCGCTAGTCCGGCGGCCAGCTTGCCTACGGTGACGAGCTTTTCGCTCTGCTGCATCTGGGCCAGCATCTGCTTTTCCGCCGTGTTCTCACGGGCGTAGACAACGGCGCGGCTGTCGCTCGCCTCTGCGCCGCGTACGGGGTAGATGGAAATCTGGAAGGAGCGCCCGCACGGCAGTTCGCGCTCAAACGAGAGCGGCTGGCCGCCTGCGATAACGCTGCGCAGTGGGCAGGTGTCGCCTTCGTCCCGCGACAGGCCAAACAGCGGCGGCACGGCGTCGACATAGGCCTGCGGGCTGATGGCGGATTCGCCAAGGGCGCGTGCGGCTTCGTTGGCGATAATGACGTTGCAGCCGCCATCCATAAGCAGCAGCGGGTCCGCGATGCCCTCAAAAATGGAGCCGAGCAGGTCGTTCTGCGTCAGCAGGGTGTCCAGCGCGCTGAGGTTTTCCATGGCAATGCCCAGCTGCTGCCCCAGCGCCACAAGGATGTCGCGCACCTGTCCGGGCTCGGTGTCTGCGCTGTCGTCAAAGTACAGGCACAGGTAGCCCTCCACGGTGTGCTCCGAGGAGCGCACCGGGATAAAGGCGCTGTCGTAGGTGAGCAGCGGCTCGCCGCTGGCGACCACCTCATCCCAGTTGTCCGGCTTTTGTGGTTGCACGCCGGGCTTGGGCCACGAGTAGTAGTTTTGCGAGGCCAGCGTGCAGACAAAGGCGGCCTTGCGCGCGTTAAAGCGTTTGCCAATGCGCGGGAGGGCGGCTTCCAGCAGTTCGCGGCGGGTGTGGCTGACGTTCAGCGTGTTGAGGATATTCACGAACAGCGTCACGTCCGTGCGGCGTTCCATGGCCTCGCGCGAGAGGTCGGCGGTGCGGTCGTCCACCATCTGGCGCAGGTTTACGGCGTAGTGTTCCAGTTCGCGCCGCGCCTGTGACAGGTGCGAGGCCAGTTCCTCCACGCCGTGGAGCACGTCCTCAATCTCGTCGCCGTCGCCCAGCTGGGTGAGGACGGAGGTATCCGCCTGCTCGGTGAAGTGGTCCGTCAGGACGTCCGTCAGCCGCCGCAGGTTATGCACCACCACGCGGTTGAACAAAATGTTCACGATGCCAAAGGATAACAGCGCCCCAGCGATGGCAAGGGAGATATAGCCCAGCGTTGCCCCGCGGATGCGTGACAGCGCACTGCCAACGGGCAATGTGACGGCGGTGACGCCGCCGATGGTGTCGACATCATGCCCAAAGCCGCGGGTGTTGCCGTAGCGCTGGATAAGCTCCTTGGGCGCGCGGCCCGGCTCGCCGTGGCAGTTCATGCAGGAGGAGACGAATTTCACCGGGCGGGCCGTAATATAGAACTGCTGGCCGTCGATGGTGTCGAACCCGGAGAAGGTGCGCTTGCCCGGGTGGTCCTGAAAATATTGGACGAGCTCGCGCTCGCGCGGGGTGGCTTCGTAGTTGGGATTGCGCGCCCCGATGGCGACGCGGCGGTAGTGCGGACTCAGCGCGCCCGTGGTGGCCATGCCGTCCATGACCTTGCGCGAGATGTACGACGTGCTCATGGCTTCGATGATGAATTGGTCCTCGGGCAGGGCGCGGTACATGGCGGGGCGCAGGGTGTTGCGGACGTAGGTGCGCACCGCCTCCACCTGATTGAGCATCATGTCCGCCTTGCTGGCGACTTCCGTCTCCAGAAGCGTGCGCAGGTGGAAGTACAGCCCGCACGCAAAGAGCAGACCACCGCCGAGGGCGATGCCCGCGAGGCCGAGCAGGAACTTAGTCTGAAGCTTCTTTGGACGGGTGACTTTCATGGGCTCATGGTGTTTGGGTCTATGGTTCACGCGCACAGTAGACGGCCTTTGCGGCTGACGCAAGGGGTGGGTGCGTTCTTGTGGCAACACGTGTTGCCGCAGGTTTGCAAAACACACGGCGAATGATTCGCGAAAGCGACGACTGCGAAAGCAATTATACGGATTGTGAATATTGGAACATATATTGCTGCAAACGGGCAGACGAAGAGAGGAGGTTTCACAAACCAGACGGGAGGTTAGCTATGGCAAATGGCGAACTGGCGCGTCCCGGCAGTGGACCGGTATGGGCCATCAGCGTGATTCTCTTGGCCTACGCGGCCTTGGTGCAGACCGGGGCCATTACGGACACGCTGAAGGCGCTGCATGTGCACAAGGCCATGGATACCATGATCTACCTTGGGTACATTGGCGGTTTTCTCGGCGTGGTCACGGGACTCATCCTGAACATGCGCAAGGACAAACCTGTCGGCAACTTCGACATCTTTGTCGTGAACACCATCCCCGGCATCCTGTTCATTATGCTGCTGGCCATGGGCATCCGCTGGTTTGCGGAGCCGCTCATCACCATCATGTCCACCAACCTTGTGCCCGTGTTGGGCTTCAAAATCCATAAGGTGCTCAACCTCAACTATGTGGTCCTTGGCATCCTTGTGGGTATCGTCATCACCAACACATGGGGCATCCCGAATTTTGCGGCGTCCGGCGTGAAGACCGCCCGGTTCGTCCTGAAAATGGGCGTCATCCTGCTGGGTGCCCGCTACTCCTTTGCGGAGCTGGCAAAGCTGGGCATGACCTCCATCTGGATGATTGGCTTCTTCGTTTTGGGCACCGTGTTTATGGTGCTGTGGCTTGGCCGCGTGTTCGGACAGCCCAAATCCATGAGCGGCGTGCTCTCCGCCGGTATGGGCGTGTGCGGCGTGTCCGCCACTGTGGCCTGCGCCCCCGTGGTCCGCGCCCGCTGCTCCGAAATGGCCTACACCATCGGGACCATCCTCGGCTTTGGCGTGCTGTGCATGTTCGCCTTCCCCACCATTGGCAAGCTGGTGGGCATGTCCCCCACGCAGTTTGGCGCATGGGCGGGCACCGGCATTTTGAACTCCGCACAGGTTGCGGCGGCCTGCCTCGCCTACAACGCCGTGGATATCAAGACCCTCAAGGTCGGCGAAATCTTCAACATCACCCGCGTGCTGTTCCTGCCCATCATCGTTTTGGTGCTGGCCGGCTGGTACGGCCGTCAGTCCGGGCAGCGGCTCACCTTTAAGGAAGTTGTCATCGACAAGTTCCCCCTGTTCATCATCGGCTTCCTGCTGCTGTTCTTCATGTCCTCCATTGGGCTGTTCAGCCCGCCCAGCCACTACAAGGGCAAGTACCTCGACTTTACCTACAACCAGCGCACCGAGGTGACGCCGGAAGAACTCACGGTCATCAAGGGCGCCGTGGCGCAAGGCATTCCCGGTTTGCACGAGGATGAGGCCGCCGCACTGGCCGACCTGGCCCACCAGCGCCAGATTGCCGGCGACTTTGCCGACAAGGACAACCACGCCGTGTACGACGCCACCGGCCGCAAGCGTATGGCCGCTCTGGAATCCATCAT
Source organism: Desulfobaculum sp. (assembly GCF_054921475.1). Taxonomy (NCBI): domain Bacteria; kingdom Pseudomonadati; phylum Thermodesulfobacteriota; class Desulfovibrionia; order Desulfovibrionales; family Desulfovibrionaceae; genus Desulfobaculum; species Desulfobaculum sp. Next base: position 4,455 of record NZ_JBUDSW010000190.1, read on the forward strand.
CGCCCGCGTGAAGGGCGGCGAGCTGACCATTGCTGCGCCGCTCGTCTCGGCCGTGAAGCACGCCGTCAAGCAGGTGCACAAGAAGTCCAAGACCATCGTGGCCCTGACTGACGCCATGATGTGGTTCTTCGCCTACGGCCTCATTGGCCTTGGGATGCAAATCACGCGCAAGGCCATCACGCAGGCGGGCGGCTGGCCGCTGGCCATCGGGCTTATCTCCGGTGTGACCAAGGCCACGCTGTCCTTCCTTGTGGTTATCCTGTTCGTGAAGGAAGTCGTGCTCAAGTAGGAGGCAAATATGAGCGAGATTCGTACAGAAAACTGCGACGTGCAGCAGGACGATCAGTCCCAGAACGAAGAGCGTGCCCTGTCCGTGTTCGAGTCCGAACGCAACGAGGACCTTACGGCCCTTGGCTTTGTGCTGGTTGTCGTCTTCTTCGTGCTGCTGTTTACCAAATGGATGGCTTAGCTGTCCCATGAGGACGGCTGGCGGAGACTTTCGGCCTGCATAGGGCGGGCCGGATGCACCTCCCTCATTCCGTCTCCCCGGCCCGCACACGGCCCGTGCGGGCCGGGGGCAATCACCCCAAACCCGGAGGCATGAAACGACGATGTTCAGGAATATCCTCGTGGCCAGCCACGGCACCCCCGGCGCGCGTCAGGCCGAGAGCATGGCCGCGTCCCTCGCCCGGGAGTGCGGCGCGGCGCTGACCGTGCTCTCCATCGTCAACATCGACTGGAACGTCATGACAGGGGACGATTGGCTCAATTCCTCAGCCACGCGCAACCACTTTGCCAACTACGTCGAAGGCGAAATTCAGCGCGAGGTCAGCGCCGTGTGGGAACGCATTCAGGAGGAGCATCCCGACCTGTCGCCGCACTTTGTGCGCAAGGTTGGGGAGTTGGAGGACGCCCTTGTGGACGCCGCCGCAGAAGCCGGGGCGGACCTCATCGTGGTCGGCGCGCGGCAAAAGACCCGAACGCCCGGGTTCAAGGCCCGGCTCAAGGGGAAAAAGCTGCACCCCCGGCTCGGCTGTCCGTTGCTGGTGGCCCCATGAGCGTGTATTCTGAAACGATGATAGATACGTCCGGCCGACATTTTAAGGATCTCATGGGCCTGCTCATGCAGCCCCGCGCGGGGTGGACGGAGGTGAATTTGCCGTGGAACAGGGCGTTTTGGGAGGCCCTGACGCCCGCCACGCTGGCGCGCCTCAACCCGCACTGGGAGCTGTCCTACGATGAGAAAGGCTCCATGCACATCTACGACCATTTGCTCGACGTCTCCTTCGTGGCGGATATCGACATGCATGTGGACGAAACCGGCTGGGCCGCGCACATCGCGCCCCTTGGCGTGGCCATCATGGCCCGCCCGCAATCCGGCGAGTGCAACACCCTGTTCAATTACGCCTTCACCGGTGATGCGGACATCACGCTGTCCGGTTCGCAGGCCGAGGAGTGGGCGTTCTATTGGCTGCGCAGTCTGCGCGAGTATCTGCGCGTGTGCGTCGCGCGGGGACCAGCGGGCATCTTTTGGCGCTTTTTTATGCGCCGGTGCTGGCTCAGGATGTCCCCGCCACAGCGGCGCATCAGTCTGTTTATGATTAAGCTGACCCTCATGGAGATGGTGCTCATCGTCGCCCTTGGGGTCGGCTATTGGGCCTACGTCACGCTGTAGCCGCGCCGCATAGGCGCTGCGTCCCTCCGTTAGCAGGGGCAGCGGTCAGGCCAAGGGAGGAAGAACATGCGGAACTGGATGCGGCACTTCTGGTGGTCGTTTTTCGCAATCTGCTACGTTGGGTCCATGCCCGTCATTTTGTATCAACTCATGGGCCAAGGCCGTGACTGGCCCGGCATTTTCCTGCAGACGGCCGTGCTGCCATCCGGAGCATGGCAGGCCGACATTCTCTGGGCCAACCCCGGGTTGGCCGTGGTGCTCGCCCTCTATATCGCCACCGCGTCCGTCTACGCCACATGGCGGCGCAATGATTATCTCAGCTACCGCGAGTCGCGCGTACAGAGCGCCCGCGGCTTTTAAGCATTCTCACCGCACCACAAGAAAGCAGCCGGGACCCGCAAGCGGATTCCGGCTGTTTCACGTGTGATGTCGAGGCGTCTCGTTGAGGCTGACAACTCCTTAAGCTACCGCCGAAACTCCCAATATTCCACCGCCATACAGCGTACCTTTTCGCATAAAAATCGACAGCGGAAGAGAACTCTCGCATTCGCGCCGCGCCGTCGCACGCCATACGATAAATCGCCGGAAAAGCGCGGGTATCGGCCGTAGACAGCGGGCGCGTCCGGCCATACCGTGGAACTGCGGCTAAGGTTCCAAGTGTTTCAACTGGAAACGTGTAAGGGAGGAACCATGATCGATAGAGAAAGAATTGCGAACAGGCAGCGTATCGGCAAGAGACTGCTTCAGTGGCACTACGAAGAAGCGCCCCACATCAAGCGTCTCGGCTTTGACGGCGAAAACGAAGAAGCCCGCCGCCTGCAAGGCAAGTTCGGCAACACCCGCGTGCAGACCTCCAAGCGCCGCAAGTACGGAAAGGATGCCATGACCCTTCAGGAACGAAAGTTCGAAGAAGCATGGCCCTGGTACGACTTCTAAGACCACCACCCAGTCACGCGCGAATGCGCGCGGCAGGACATAAGCACCACCTCCTCAGCCCCGGCACCCGCCGGGGCTTTTTTTGCGGCGAGCCATGGGGGGGGGGAGGCGCTGCGAATGTTTTTTTTGCTCCGCAGGGTTAAGGGCCACGGGCCCTTAACGATCCCATGTGCGCACAGGCCGAG
>NZ_JBUDSW010000191.1:0-7212 GCF_054921475.1 Desulfobaculum sp.
CTGGGAAGGGCGCGGGCCAAACGGCGGGCCAGCACTCCGGCGCGCCAGCGGGTGGTGTCACGTTGGATATGGAGGGCGAGAGTGAGGACGACGACTTCCAGCGGCTGTAAATTGTGGCCCTGCGCCTGTGGAGGCGTGGGGTGATCGTCGCGCGGCTTCAGGGCGGGCTGGGCAATCAGATGTTCCAGTACGCTGCGGGTCGCGCTCTTGCGGCGCGGTGGGGTGTCCCACTGCGCCTTGATGTGTCGGGGTTTCCTGATGTGCGGGGGCGGGAATGCCATATTTTCCGGTACCCCGTTGCGGCGCGGCAGGCCGAACCTGCCGAGGTGGCGGCCTTTCCGCCTGCGCCGCCGCCACGAGGACGCGTGGCGCGCTGGGCTGGGGCACTTGCCGCGTACGCGCGTGCGCCGCGTCCGGCCATGGGCGTTCCGGTCACGTTTTGCGAGGGACCGGGCAGGGGGCTTGCCCAGTTTCGGGCCCTTGGCGACAGAGTGTACCTGCAGGGCTACTGGCAGAGCGAAGCGTATTTTTCCGGCATTGCCGAGGAGGTGGCGCGGGAATTGACCTTCCTTGCGCCGTATGCGGGCGCGAATGCGGCGCTGGCCGCGCACATACAGGATACCCGCAGCGTCAGCGTGCATGTGCGGCGCGGGGATTATGTTGCGGACCCGGACCTTGCTGGGCTGTATGCGGAGCTGACTCCCGCGTGGTACGCGCGGGCCGTGGCCACGGCCTGCGAGGGACTGGACGACGCGTACGTATTCCTCTTTTCCGACGACCTGGACTGGGCGCGGGACAATCTGGACCTGCCGCATCCTGTCACCTGTGTAGAGGGCAATGCAGGCGCGCCGTGGGAGGATATTCGCCTCATGAGCCTGTGCAGGCGCCATGTCATCGCCAACTCAAGTTTCAGTTGGTGGGGGGCGTGGCTGGACCGCCGTCCGGACAGCGTGGTGGTGGGACCGCGCCAGTGGTTTGGTCCCCGCCGGGCCGCGCGGAGGAGTCGCGACATCTGCCCCGCGCGCTGGAGGCTGGTATGAGTGCGCCCCCTGTGGTGAGCATCCTGCTGCCGGTACGAAACGGCGACGCATGGCTGGGCGCGTCCCTTGAGAGCGTGTTGGCGCAGACGCTGACGCGCTGGGAGTGCCTTGTGGTGGACGATGCCTCAACGGACGCCACCCCGGATATTTTGGCCCAGTGCGCCGACAGCCGCATCCGGGTGCTGCGCAACAGCCGCCCCCGAGGTGTGGCATGGAGCCTGAACCGGGCCCTTGCCGCCGCCCGCGCCCCGCTTCTTGCGCGGCAGGACGCCGACGATGAATCCCTGCCCACGCGCCTTGAGCGGCAGGTAGAATTTCTGCGTCAGTATCCCAGCATTGGCGTTGTGGGCACGGGGGTTCACATGGTGGACGAGGCGGGCCGCCCCGCCGGAGCGTACCGCCTGCATGAATACCACGCGCGCATCTCGTGGGCGCTGTGCTTTGGGCATCCCTTCGCCCACCCCACCGTGTGCATGCGGCGGCGGGTCATTGAACAGGTGGGCGGCTATGACGTGACCTTTCCTGCCGCGCAGGACCATGACCTGTGGACCCGCCTTGCCGGACGCACCCGTTTTGCCAATATTCCCGACCAACTTGTGATCTACCGCAGACACGCGGGCGCGGTGAGCGCCGCGCGCCAGCGTCAGCTTGCGGCGGACGCCCGCGCCCGTGCGCGGCACCTGTCGTGGCTCATTGGCCGTGCGGTGGGCGAGGGGGAGCTCTTTTGGAATCCACTGCCGCATCCTGTCCCCGGTGAGGAGGGCCTTTCCCGCGCCGAGGTGGCGCACGGGGTGGCGGCGTATGGCGCGCTGGTGTGCGAGGCGCGGCGGGCCTTTTTGCGCCGCATGCACCTTGGGGAGGCCGAGCAGCGCGCCGTCAGCGCCCTTGCGGGGCGCAGGCTGTGGAGTGTGGCGGCGCGGCTGTGGCGGGTGTCGCCAGTGCGGGCGCTACCCCTTATGGCCCGTGCGGCGGCTCTTTGTCCCCAGCGGGCCATGCGCAGCGTTGGGGAGCGCCTGACGTGGGGGCGCGGCGTATGAAAATACTGCACGTTTCCGAAAATCTTGTTGAGGGCGGGCTGGAGCGGATGCTGCACCTGCTGTGCTTGGGGCTTGGCCGCCGCGGGCATGAAAACGTTATTCTGCATGGCCGCCGGGAGGGCAAAGACGTCCCGCCCGAGGGTGTGCACGCCGTGTGTGTGGATGGCGTCACCGCGCCGCAGTGTTCGAATCTCGCCGCCCGTCTTGCCGGAGTGGAGGAGGTGATGCGGCAGCACGCCCCGGATGTCGTGGTTATGCACCACGTTCGCCAACCTGTGCTGGTAGAGGTCCTTCGCCGCGCCGCGCCCTGCGTGCGAATGGTGCATGATGTGGGGTTTGTCTGCCCGGAGGGGCGCAAGACCCTGCGCCGCGGTACGCGTAGCGGCGCGCCGGAACTTTGTCCGCATCCTGTGGGCTACGCCTGCCAGATGCGGGCCTATGTCCACCGGTGCATGCCCCGGCATCCCGCCAAAGGTTTGCCCATCATCGCGCGGCTTCGCCGCATGCTGGCCCTGCACCGGGCCGGCGTGCATATGGCCGTGCCCAGCCGCTTTATGCGGGGCATGCTGGTACACAATGGTTTTGATCCAGCGGCGGTGGCGGTGCTCCCCCATTTTCTGCCCGCCACGCAGACGCCTGATGGACCGCAGGGCGGCCAGCATATTGTGTTTGTCGGCCGCGTGAACAAGGGCAAGGGCGTGGACGTGCTCTTGGACGCTGCGGCCCGTATGACGCTTCCGGCGCGTGTGAGCATTGTTGGTGACGGGCCGGACCTTGCGGCCATGCGTGAGCGCGCGCAGGCTGTTGGCCTAGGGGAGCGGGTGGTCTTTCATGGCTGGCAGGAGCGCGCGCAGGTGCAGCGCGTGATGCGCGGGGCGGATGTGGTGGCAGTGCCCTCCCTGTGTCCGGAGGCGTTTTGCCTTATGGGGCTGGAGGCCATGGCCCTTGCGCTGCCTGTGGTTGCGGCGCGCAGTGGGGCTATTCCCGAGTGGCTGGACCATGGCCGCACAGGGCTGCTTGTGCCGCCGGGGGATGCGGACGCCCTTGCCCACGCCCTTGATGATATGCTGTCCGACCCGCACCGTGCGCGCGACATGGGCTGGGCGGGCTACCACGACCTTGTGGACCATTTTGACGAGGGGGCGGGCATAGCGCGCTGGGAGCGTTTCCTGCGCCATGTGAGTGAAGGGACTGACGGGCAGGAGGGTGGATGATGCGCATTCTTGCCATGTCGCCCACATTCCTGCCTGCGGTTGGCGGGGCGGAGCTTTTGCTGCTGCACGTCCTGCGCCGCCTTGCCCAGAGGCACGACGTGCGCCTTGTCACCCCGCAGCTTCCGTGCCGTGTGGTGAAGCGCATTGGGCACAGCGAGTACGACGGGCTGGTGAATTTCGATGTCGTGCGCTTTGATGATGCATGGAGCCTGATGCGCCTTCGCGGGCACCGCATTATGCGCGGGGCTATTGCGCCTTTTTCCCTGTCCGCCGTGACGGCCATGCACCGTTCGGTGCGGGATTTTGGGCCAGACGTGGTGAATGTCCACTACTGCATGCCAACGGGCCTTGCCGCGGTGTGGGCGCAGCGCGCTTTGGACGTGCCAACCGTCCTCTCCCTGACCGGGCGCGACGTTCCCGGGCCGGGCGCGCCGCCGCTGTGGCGGTGGTGGCACCGGATGGTGGGGCGGCGCGTGGCCCAAACGACGGTCATCACGGATTGGTGCCGCCGCGCGGTGTGGGGGGAGGATGCACCGGCTTTGCCCATTTTGCCCGGGGGCGTGGATATGCCGCCCGTGGAGGACCCTGCGCGGACCAAGGCCATCCGGCGGCAGTGGGGCGTGCCGGAAGGGGGCGCGCTGCTCTTTGCCCTGCAACGGTTTGATGCGGTGAAGCGTGTGGATGTTCTGGTACGCGCCATGGCGCATGTCCGCCGCGCCGTGCCCGGTGCCGTGCTGGTCATTGGCGGCAAGGGCGCAGAGCGCGGCGCCTGCGAGGCCCTTGCGCGCGAGCTTGGCCTAGAGGACGCCGTCCGCTTTGCCGGGTTCGTCCCGGATAGCGATGTGGCCCCGCTGATGCAGGCCAGCGAGGCGTTTGTGTTCCATTCCACCTACGAGACCTTTGGCATTGTGGCCGCGCAGGCCATGGCGTGCGCCCGTCCGGTGGTGGCCGCCGCCGACCCGGCCGTGGCCGAGGTGGTGGAGCATGGCCGCACGGGACTGCTCACGCCGGTGCTGGACCACGAGGCCATGGCGCACGCCGTGGTGGAAATCCTCACCCAGCCGGACCTGCGGCGGAACATGGGGCAGGCTGGACGCCGCAAGGCCAAAGCATGCTATACTTGGGATGCTGTAGCGGCGGGGTACGAGGCGGTCTTTCACGATGTGACCGGAGCGTGAGTCATGACGCGGCGTGCAGAGGTTGGCGACAGAGCTGTTCGGGCAGCATACATTTTGGGCCGCAGTACATTCCTTGGCGGCGGGGAATGGAGCGCATTTGCGCTGCTGCGCGCTTTGGCGCGGGCTCGTCAGGTGGAACCCATTGGCGTGGTAAGCGCGGATGGACCTGTGCGCCAGCGGCTCAGCGCTGCGGGCGTTGCATCAGAGGTCTTGCCCATCCCGTCGCCGTTACGCCATCCCGTTGGCGCGGTGCGCACGCTGTACCGCATGTGGCGGCTGCTGCGGCGGCGGGGCGTTGATGTGGTGCATGCGGGGCGTTCGCGGGCGGCGCTCTATGCCGGGATTGCCGGCCTGCTGGCAGGGGTGCCCATGGTGTGGCATGTGCGCGAGTCCGCGCAGGATGTGGCGGTGTATGACGTGGTGCTGGCGCTGCTCGCGCGGCGGGTGGTGTTTGTGTCCGGCGCGGCGCGGCGGATGCGGTTCCCGCGTTTGGAGCGGTATGTGCCGGGGCGGTTTGTCACCATCATCAATGGCGTGGATACGCAGGACTTTCGCCCGGATGACGGACGCGGCGCGGCCATGCGCCAACGCCTTGGCGTTTCGGAGGAGACTGTCCTCTTTGGGCTGGTTGGCAACTATGTTCCGCGCAAGGGGCACCGGTTTTTGCTACGGGCGCTCACCCGCGCCGTGGAGCTGGGGCTGCCTGAAAATGCGCATGTGCTGTGCGCTGGGAATATGCTGGACGCCAATTTTGTGGCGACGCTGCGGCGCGAGGCGGATGCCCCCCAGCTTCGTGGCCGGGTGACCCTGCATGACGCCGTGGACGACCCCGCGGCGCTGTTTGCGGCGCTGAATGTGTTTGTGTTGCCGTCCTCGGCGGAGGGACTGAGCCGCGCTTTGATGGAGGCCATGAGCGCGGGCCTTGCCGTTATTGCCACGGATATTCCCGAAAACCGCGAGGCTGTGCCCGCGGGCGGCATGCGCGCCGTCCCCCCGGGGGACGAGGTGGCCTTTGCCCGGGCCTTGGTGCGTTTTGCTGAGGACGCCGGATTGCGGCGCGCCGCAGGCATTGTGAACCGCCGCCATGCAGAACGGGCCTTTAGTGTCGATCGGCACGCCCGGCGCATGGCGGTGCTGTATGCCGGACTGCGCCGCCACGCTGAGGGCGGCGGTCCGCCTACGTTCTCCCTTGTGCGGATGGGGCGGCGTCTGCTGGCGCGCGCCGGGCGCGGCGTCCTTGTGCATTTGGCGTGGCTGTGGCGCCCGCGTGCGCGGGAAGCCGCGGCAGGGCCGGTTCTTATCATTCCCGCGCGCGGGGCTGAGGCCGGGGTGGAGATGCTGCCTGCCATTGCCGCTGCGGCGCGTGAGGTGCCGGGCGGGGTGGATGTGCTTACCTGCGGCGCGGTGGCGGAATGCGCGGCACGCATTCCGGACGTGCATGTCACGCTGTGCGATGTCCATTCGCCTTTGGGCCTGCTGATGGCCCTGCGTCTGGCGCGGCGCGGGGGCTATGGGCGCGTGCTGGTGGGCGAGGTTGGCCCCGAGCTTGGGTCCGCTTTTGCCGGGCTGGTGTCCGGGGCGGTGAGCGCTGGCCTTGCCGGATGCGGGCGCGCGGCGCTGCTCTCCCGCGCGGTCTTGCCCGGCAGTGAATGCACGCCGTTGTGGCGGCGTTTGGTGCGTGTGGAGCAGGTGAGCCGGGACGCCGCGCCGCGGCCATGCCGCGCTGTGCAAAAGGCCGATGAAGCCCTTGAGCTGTTGTCCCGCCTGTGCCAGCCCCGGGGCGTGCGGGGGCCGGATGCGCCGCTGCGGGTCGCGCTGCATCCTCTTGCCTCCCTGGCTACGGAGCAGTGGCCCATGACGGCCTTTTGCCAGCTTGCGACAAAACTGGAACAGCGCGGTGTGCAGGTGGAGGTGCTGGGGACCGTGTGGGACCCCTTGCCCGATGTGCCGCCCTGCTGGCACCGGGGGACGGAGCGGGTGCGCGCGGGGTGTGATGTGCCCGCCGTGCTGGACGCCATTGCCGCCGCCGATGTGGTGGTGGGGCCGCCCACGTGGGTGGTTCGGCTTGCCGCGCTGTGCGGGGTCCGCACGGTGCGCATTGCCGGGCCTTCGGCCGGACACGAATCATGTCCGGATGGCGTGCATAGGGAGGTCGCCGCCCATGATGTGGAGTGCCTTGGCTGTGGCGAGAGCTTTTGCCGGACGCGGACGCATGAGTGCATGCTGGCCGTGGAGCCGGAGGATGTGGTGGACGCGGTGCTGACCTGCGCGGCGCAGCAGGACGGAGGGAGCGCGCATGGCGCGTAGCCGGACACTCCTTGTGGATGGGCGGGAGTACCCGCCGCAAGGGGGAACGGGCATTAGCCGTGTGTTGGATGGGCTGGTTCGCGCCCTTGTGGCGTCTGGCTGTGCAGACGAGGTACGCCTTGCCGTACGCCCGGCGTGCGCAGCGCACATTGCTAAGGACTGTCCCGGTCTTGTGCGGCGCGAACTCCCGGCCAGCCGCCTCGCCGCCGAGGTGGCGCTGTCGCGCCTTGCGCGGCGCAGCGCGGTGACGCTGTCTCCGTACCCCAAGGTCCCGATGTGGGCCGGGGGAAGCAGCGTTGTGAATATTGTCCATGATGTGCTGAACATTACCCATGAGCGCTACCGCACGTCGTGGCGGGCGCGCTATGCGCGGCTTCGCCTTGCGCACGGCCTGCGCCGCGCCCGGCGTCGCGGCGGGTTCTTCGCTGAAGCTGAC
>NZ_JBUDSW010000192.1:0-7196 GCF_054921475.1 Desulfobaculum sp.
GGCCGTCTGGCACCAAGCCCGACGGGGCACCTGCATCTGGGCAATATTTGGGCGTTCCTCCTTTGCTGGCTGGGCGTCCGCTCACAGGGCGGCCGTCTTGTCCTGCGCATGGAGGATATCGACCCCGAGCGTTCCCGGCAGGCCTACGCCGACGACATCATGCGCGACCTTGAATGGCTGGGCATCGACTGGGATGAAGGCCCGGACTGTGGCGGACCCTATGCGCCCTACACCCAAAGCGAGCGCCTTGACCGCTACGCCGAGGTTATCGAGCGTTTGACCGCCGAGGGGCTGACCTTTCCCTGCTTCTGCACCCGCAAGGAACTGCGCTCGCTGGCATCCGCCCCGCATGTGGGCGAAGCCGGACCAGCCTACCCCGGCACCTGCCTGCACCTGACGCAGGACCAGCGCGAGGCGCGCCGCGCCGCTGGCCGCGCCCCTGCCCTGCGCCTGCACGGCACATGTGAAACCATCGCCTTCACGGACCGCATACGCGGCCCCATCTCCACCTGCTGGCAGGACTGCGGCGGCGACTTTCCTATCCGCCGCTCCGACGGCGTTATTGCCTATCAGCTTGCCGTGGCTGTGGACGACGTGGACCAGCGCATCACACAGGTGGTGCGCGGCGACGACATCCTGCACTGCACGCCCCGGCAGCTCTACATCCATCAGCTCCTTAACGCGCCAGCGCCGGAGTACGCCCACGTCCCCCTCGTTCTCGACGCCGGGGGAGAGCGCCTTGCCAAGCGCCACAAACATTTCGAAATCCGCGCCCTGCGCCAGGGCGGCGCCCGCGCGCAGGCCATCATCGGCGACCTTGCCCACAGGGCTGGTCTGGCTCCGGCCGGGACCACCTGCACCCCGCAGGACCTTGTGCAGGGCTTCACCTTTGACGCCATCCCCAAGGCCCCCATCGTCCTAGAACACGACATCGAGGAGAGGCTGACCCGCATGGTGTAATGCGGCGCTGCGCGCCAGACACGCCGTCCGGACGCACCGGGCGGATGCACTGCGCCCTACGCCACACACCAGCACCATCCACAACGCGCCAGCCCCGCCCAAACAGTTGCCGACGCAACAAGCGGGCCGCCGCGTACGGGTCAGGCCACTGCCTACCGGAGGACCAAGGCGACATCTCCGAACGACTCTTCTGCTCATAACCCTCATCCTGCTGCCCTGCATCGCCTCGGCAGCAGACACCGATCCCATCGTCGCGGGCTGGACGGAATACGTCCTCATCATGCCCCCGGACGACTCCGCGGAGCTGCTTATCCACGCCAAGCTGGATACGGGAGCCAAAACCTCATCCCTGCACGCGGAGGACATCCGTGTGGACGAGGAGGAAGGGCGCGTCCATTTCACTTACGTGGACAAAGACGGCACGCGCACGCCCATGACCTGCCCGCTCATCGACTTTGTCCGCATCAAGCGCCGTCCGGAAGGCTATCACCGCCGCCCGGTGGTACGGATGCTGATGCGCTTTGGCGACAGGACCATTGAAACGCCCGTCAACCTTGCGGACCGCTCCCACTTTACCTACCGCCTGCTTGTGGGGCGGCGGGTGCTCAGCAAGGGCATCCTTGTGGATTCCTCCAAAACCAACATTCTGCCCAGGCCCAAGGCCGGACTGTAAGGACACCATACCGTGAATACGTTTCAGCACAGGTTCCTCGTGCTGCTGCTGGCATGCACCGGACTCGCCATTTTTGCCTACAAGGTCCACGTGCTGGGCTTTCCCCTGTCTCCGGATGAAACCTCCCCGCTGTGGAAGGTTGAAGCCCACGTGGCCTTTGAGGGCACGGGGCAACCCGTCAAAGTGCGCCTGCAGACGCTGGACCGCGTCCCCGGCTTTGTCGTCACGGACGAGCACTACATCGGCGGCAACTTTGGCCTGCACACCACCGAGGAAAGCGGCAACGCCGCCGCCATTTGGAGCCGCCGCCGCGCAGCAGGCAAGCAGGATATCTTCTACTACGCCACCCTGCGCCCGGACCCCAACTGGACATGGCAACCCTCCACGGAGTCCCCAACCCTGACGGACCCCGGCTTTACGGAGTCCGAGCTCAAGGCCGCGGATACGCTGCTCAGCGAAGCGGGCATGCAGTCCGCCGACCTTGAAACCTTTGTCCCCCTGCTGATGAAGGCGCTGCTGCACCCCGGCAGCGACCCCAACGCCGCCTACCTCCTGCGCGAGACGGACAGCCGCCTCGACGCCGTGAACATGGCCGTGCGCGTCTTGCACCTTGCGGGCATTCCCGCGCAGGCGGTGCACGGCATTGATCTGGAAACCATCAGCGGCGCATCCATCCGCCACTGGCTGGAAATCCACGACGGCAGTACATGGCGCATGTTCGACGTCGCCAACGACCGCTTCTCCACCCCCAAGCACTTTGTGCCGTGGTGGCGCGGCGATGCCTCGCTGTTGTCCACCATGGGCGCGCGCAAGGCCACGGTGCGCCTGTCCGTGGTCAAGGACAGCATGAGCAGCCTTGGCGACGTCCGCAACCGCCTGTCCGCCACGGGCAACGCCCTGCTGGAATACTCCCTGCTCGGCCTGCCCGTGCAGGCGCAGGCCATGTACCACATGCTGCTGCTCATCCCCGTGGGCGCGCTGCTGCTGGTGTTCCTGCGCAATGTCATCGGCTTTAGCACCTTTGGCACGTTCATGCCGGTGCTCATCGCCCTCTCCTTCCGCGAAACGGAGCTCGTATGGGGGCTGTCGCTCTTTTCGCTGGTCATTGTGCTGGGGCTGGCGGTGCGGCTGTATCTGGAGCACCTGAAACTGCTGCTTGTGCCGCGCCTTGCCAGCGTGCTTATTGTGGTGGTCCTGCTCATGGCGGGCATCAGCATCATCACTTATAAGCTGGGCATGCCGCGCGGCGTTTCGGTGTCGCTGTTCCCCATGGTCATCCTCAGCATGACCATTGAGCGCATCTCCGTCATGTGGGACGAGCTTGGGGCGCTGGCCGCCATCAAGCAGGCGCTGGGGTCCCTTGGCGTGGCCGTGCTGGCCTATCTGGTCATGGTCAACGACCTTGTGGGGCACCTTGTATTTGTGTTCCCGGAACTGTTCCTCGTCCTGCTAGCGCTCACGTTGCTGCTGGGACGCTACACCGGTTACCGCCTGATGGACCTTGTCCGCTTTCGGGCGTTTTTGACGAGGTAGGCGCATGTTCTGCAATCCCTTCAGCCGCCTGAAGCGTGCCGGGGTGGTGGGCATGAACCGCCGCAACGCGGACTACGTGCTGCCCAACAACCCGCGCAAGCTCTACCCGCTGGTGGACGACAAGGTCATCACCAAGCACCTTGCCCAAAAGGCGGGGCTCAAAGTGCCTGAACTCTACGGCGTCATTGAGGCGCCGCATCAGGTCCACAAACTGGGCGACATGCTCGCGGGCCGCGACGCCTTTGTAGCCAAGCCCGCGCGCGGGTCCGGCGGCAACGGCATTCTTGTCATCACCGGACGCGTGGGCCAGCGCTTCCAAAAGCCGGACGACTCCCTTGTGGGGCTGGACCATGTATCCTTTCACGTCTCCAATATCCTTTCGGGCATGCATAGCCTTGGCGGCATGCCCGACAAGGCCATCATTGAATACTGCGTCCGCTTCGACCCCGTGTTTAACGACATCGCCTACCAAGGCGTGCCGGACATCCGCATCATCGTGTACAAGGGCGTGCCCGTGCTGGCCATGCTGCGCCTGCCCACCCGTGAATCCGACGGCAAGGCCAACCTGCATCAGGGCGCCATGGGCTGCGGGGTGGACATCGCCACCGGCGTCACCACCACCGCCGTGTGGAAAAACGCCACGGTGGCAACCCACCCGGACACCCTGCGCCCCATCTCGGGCGTCACGATACCCGGCTGGCGGGAGCTTCTCCTTCATTCGGCTTTGGGGTACACCGTGACGGGGCTTGGGTATCTGGGCGTGGACTTTGTGCTCGACCGGGACTGTGGCCCCCTGATGCTGGAACTCAACGCCCGCCCCGGTTTGGCCATCCAAATCGCCAACCTGACGGGGCTGCAACCGCGTCTGGACAAGGTGGACGCCGTCGCCGACCGCCTGACCACCGAAGAGGAACGAGTGGACTATGCCATGCAAACCTTTGTGTAGACTCACCCTTGCGCTGGCCCTGTGCCTGCTGTGCGGCTGCCTGCGCCTGTCGCCGCAGCCCGCGCCTACGCCAGCGCCGCCGCCCATAGACGTGCCGCCCATCCCGCGCGACAACGAAGTGCGCTTCAACGTCGACATCATCGGCATGAACAGCGAAACCACCCTGCGCAAGGTCCGCTTTGCCACCATGCACAAGGGCGAGCGCCGCTCCGTGCAAAACGGCGAGGACCTCCTGCGCGTCGGGCGCTACGACGAGGAAGTGCTCACCCTGCCCAAGGTCCGCGCCTCGCGCGATTTTCACATCGTGCTGGACGACGGCAAGGGGACCACCTTTGACGGCTACTCCAACGTCACCTACGAGTGCCTGCGCGTGGACGGCACCTTTACCACCATGCTGCTGGGCGGCGTGCTGGGCATGGTCGCCACAGACGGCCGCCTGAGCTCCACCTTTTACATTCCGCTGGATTCCCATGGGCGCTACCGCGCCGTTACCGGACGGGTGGAACCTGCCGGCGTGCACTTTGACCCCATCCAGCGCACGCGCGTTGTTGCCGAATCCGAGCGGCAATACGCCCTGCGCTACTTGGGCAAAAAGGGCATGCAGCTGGAATTCCAAATGCGCGAAATCTGCGGCGGCAGCCGCCCCCGCGTGGTCAGCCGCCAGCATATCTTTGTGCCCCTCGGCACCACGCAGACCGAGGTCGCCGGGCACCTGTTCCGCATCCACACGGCCACGCCGGACTTTCTGGACGTGACCCTCGTGCGCTAACCCCGCCACCACAGAACGACAAACGGGGCCGCCATCACACTGATGGCGGCCCCGCCTTTTTTGTATTCACACGCCCCGTAGCCTACAGTCCGCGCACAGCCTCCAGCAGCTTGCGCGCCTTTTCAAGGTCACTGCGGGCCTTCTTGTGCCATGGGTTGGCCTGCAGGGTCAGCTCCCACGAGTCCACAGCCCGCTCAAGTTCCTCGTTGATATAGTAGTTGACGCCCTGCAGATAGAGCGGCTCGGAGGTCTTATCGAGGGCCTGCTGCACCTTGCCGGTCAGCTCCTTGGTTGCGCGGTAGTCGCGCGGCAGGTTGCGCAGCATGCGCATGGCGCGCACGTTACTGCCATCGCTGATGAAGCCTTCCGCCAAGCTGTAGTAGGACTCGCGCTGAATCTCCAGAGCCTGCTCGTTGCCCGGCTCCAGTTGCAGAATTTCGTTGGTGATGGAGACCACGGTCTCATAAAGCCCGTTGCCAAACTGCAAACGCGCCATGGACAGAAGCGGCGTAATGCGGTCCGCCGGGGTTTCCTGAATGACCACCTCCACCGCTTCCGCCTCCGGTTCGGTCATCATTTCCTCCTGCGCGGGCTCAGCCGGGGCAACCGGGGCCACCTGCTCCACAGGCGCAAGGGAAATCTCAATGCGCTGGGCCAAGGCCTCGGACAGGATGGGCAGCTTCACAATCTCGCCGGGGTCCAGAATATCCACCACGGACTTGTTGTTCACCTTGGCAAGCAGAATCTCTCCGCCGGGGTTGCCGTATTCTCGTTCCGCAATGCGGCGCAGGGTATCGCTCTGCGTCAGGGCCAATTCGCGGTGCGTTGGCGGCGACAGCATCGCCTTCAGCTCCGCGGCCACCTCGGGAGACGGGTCGTACCTGAGGGCTTCCACGTACGCATCACGGGCCGCTGCGCGGTCGCCTCCGTCACGGGCCGTGCGCGCCGCCGCCAGCAACTCCGCCGCCCGTGCGTCCATGTTCTTCTTGGCCTCCTGCGCCTTACGGCGCACGCCGGGGGCGCGGCGATTCAGCGTCCCGGCAATGCGGTACAGCTCCAGGGCGCGTATCCACTGCCCATCCGCTGACGCGGCGTCCGCGCGGGCCATGACCTCCGTCACCACGGCGGCATACGGCTCATCATCGCCGGCGGCAAAGGCGGCCTGCAAGCCATCCACCATGGTGCCGCGCTCCGCCGCATCCACGCCAAAGCGCATCACCTCGGCGTAGGCGTCCATGGAGATGTCACCCGGCATCCTGATGCGCGGGATGGCATAGTTGTCCACAAAAAACGGCGACACCCGCTCCTCCATGGTAAACGCGCCGCGGAAGCCATTCTTGCGCAGCAGTTCCACCACCGCCTCGTTAAGGGTGCCAAAGGGATAGGCCAACCACGAGGGGCGCTGCCCCAGCTCGGACTGGAAGGTCAGCGACGCCACGGTCAGCTCGCGGTCCACGTTGATGATGTAGTCCTCAAGGGTTTCACCGCCCATTCGCCGAGCAAGGTTGCGCAGGGTCTTGGTGCGGTGCTCAATCGCCATCCCCGCATCGCGCATGGTGCGGATGCGGTCCCACGACAACGCCCCGGTGCGGTCCGCAACAAGGTCCGTACACACGAAAACCGTAGCCGGAAAGCCAAAGCGCTGGAGCTCATCAAAAGCAATCTCAAAAGTATTCTGCCCCACGTCGTCGATGGTAATGAGCACCGACCGCTCGGGGATATGGTCGCCAAATTCGATAAAGCGCACGAACTCCTCAAGGGTTAGCGGCGTGATGCCGTTGTCCTTGAGGTATTGCAACTGGGCGCGGAAGCGGTCGCGCTTCATGGAGAACACATCGCTGGTCTGCTCGGAAAACGCGCTGTAGACCAGCACCGGAACCGTCTGGAATCCGCCCCCCTCGCCCAAGCCGCCACGGTACAGCGGCATCAGCGGAATGGTGACAAAGCTGTCCGGCGACAACGTCTCCACCCCGTTGAATTCCTCAATAATCCAGCCCTTGCGCGCATCGTCCAGATACCGCAGGGCCAGCGCCTGCGGCGTATCACCCGCGCGCGGCGTCACCACGGCGTAGGAGCGCGACGAACGGGTGGTGGACACCACGCGGCTTCCGCCCACGGCGCACGCCCCCAACAGCCCTGCAAGCACACAGACCACCAGTACCCGACTCCATACGAGACCCCACCTACGACTCATGGCTCCCCCTCACTTCTTGGTCGGTCCGGGCTTGCCCGCCGGACGCGGTTTGGCTGGTTCCTGCCCCTTGCCCGCTTCGGGCTTTGGCTGCTGCGGCGACGCGGGCTTCTTGGGCGCGGGG
>NZ_JBUDSW010000193.1:0-7171 GCF_054921475.1 Desulfobaculum sp.
GCGCGGCCTCGCGCTGCACGAGCGCCACCCGCTCCGCCGCCGCCCGCCGCGAACGCACGCGGGACGCAGCGCGTAGCGCGCAGGTTTCATCAATGCCCAGTGCACGACGCGCCGACGAGGGGTCAAGGGCCTCCAGCGCCGCGTCGTAGTCCACGTCACCATCCGCGCCTGTGGCATCCTGCTCCACAAGGGCCACCACATGATGCACAAGGGCGTCAAAACTCAGCCGCCGGGCAAAGGCGCGAAGCTCCGCCGCTTCAGCCTCGGGCAGGCTGGCAAGGGCCTGCTCATCCTCCACCGCGCCGGATGAGGCCACGATGCCCTGGCGCAGGCGGCTGACGGTGAGCTGCTGCTGAAAGGACGCCGAAATCCGCTCCGCCTCGCCGCTGCGAAGCCACGGACGCGCCGCGTCAAGGCGCTCGCGCAGACCGGCTTCAGCGGTTTCCACCGCCATCTCGCCCTGCTCCACGGCTTCCACATAAAAGCGCAAATCTGTCCCAAGGCGCTCCACGCGGTCCTCCCGCTCCCGCGCAATGGACCGCTGACGGTTCAGCGCCATAACGCGCCGCGCCTGATAGCGGCAATACCGCCCAAGACGCTCGCGGATTCGCGGGTCCGTGCCCTCATCGGCCACCACGTCATCGTGGTAGGTTTCAAGGGCGTCCCACGCGCCGTCGATGTCGCCCTTTTCCGCCGCTTCGGACACAATGCGCACCACGTCGCGCTCCACATCCACCCGGCGCGAGGCTTCATCGTCCACGGCGCGGAATTCATCCAACCGCTCCATGTCCTGCGTCGCCACCTGCTCAAGCGGGCGTTCGCCGTGCGCGGCCCTCTGTGCAATCTCCGCCATATCGGCACCTTCCTGTACGTTGCTCATGTCTTGCGCCACAGTGGCGCTGGATTCGCGCTATCTGGCCGCAAGCAGGGACGAGCCAAGGCCAATCATCTTGCCACGGATAATACTGCCTTGGCGCTGGCGCGCCGCATCGGCGCGCAAGTCGTACTGCCCAGCCGAGTACATGCCGCCGTAGCGCGCCTGCCGGGCGCGGTATTCGGCGTCACGCTCCATATCGAGCATGCTACGCTCATGGGCCGCAGCCTGTCCGGACAGCACCTCCACGGCGGAACCACCCGAGGCATCAAGGCCGTGAACGCCATAATCCACCATGCTCTGCGCCGCCGCGCGCTGGGACGCGTCGCGCATTCTCAGCGCGTTGTGCTTTGCCTGCCCCTTGATGCGCTTTGCTTCGTATTCCCCGGCAATACGGGCATTTTCAGCCTGCTGTTTGGCCAGCCGCTCACTTTGCTGGGCGCTCTTGATTTGCGTCCATGTGGATGTTGCCTGCAGTCCGGCAATTGCCGCCACGGGGAGCATCACTGACATGTCTCTATCCTCCCATAAATGTAATAGTCCCTGCCGCCGTACAGCCGCCGGAGCAGTCCCTCGCGCCGAAAGCCCAGCCGCGACAGCCAGCGGCAACTGGTGGCGTGCCCCCTCACCACAAGGGCCTGCAGGCGCTCAATCTCCGCCTCGGCCACAAGGCGCGGCAACATCCGCACCACCGCCCGCTGAAAGGACAGGGCAAAGCGCGGGGTCTGCGGGCTGGTCAGCGCCCAGCAATCGCCAAGCCCCGGGCGCGACACCACAATGCCCGCACTCGCCACAACGCGCCCCTGCCATAGCCCGCTAAAGGCCGGACCGCTGGCCGCATACATCCGCCCCGTCTCCAGTGGGTCCGCCGCGCCGGGCGCGCCCTCCAGACCAAGCGCGTCCAAGGGCCGCAGCCGGATGCGCGCCGCGTGCTCAGGGACAAAGGGAACAATCTCCAGCCGCATATCAGTTTCCTCCCACCACTTCGGGCACGCAGCAGATAAGCGTCATGGGCAAGGGGTCGTCCTGCCGCACCGTAAACAGGCCGTCGCGGTCAAAGCCGCCGGACAGCCGCACCAACCTATCGCCGGAGTACAGCCCAGGAGCCACGCCAGCGCGCACATCATGCACATGGGAGAGGATGGTCTCGTAGCGGCCTTCACGGTCGTCGCCGGAACACACACGCCCGCCCACGGTTTCCAAAAAGCGCAGGGTCACGCCCATCACGCGCTTGCGCTTGGTCTGCGAGGTGCCGCCCCCGGCGCCAACCTCCAGCCGCATGGGCTGCAACACGCTGGAATAGCCCAGCCCAACGTGCACCCGCCGCGCGTTGCGGTGCAGGTCCACACCGCCGCCGCGCACCACGCGCTCACCAAGCACGCAGCCATCGGCCAGCACCTGAACGCTCTCGCCCTCCAGATGGGACAGGCCGTCCACATGGTCCACAGCCTCGCCCGAGTAGGACAGGCCGCAGTCCACAAAGAAGGCTTCGCTGGCATCGGGCGCGCCGTGAGCGGCAAAGCCCGGGTCCATACGCTCCACATAGCGGCACACCTGCCCAGCAACCGTGCGCCGCACCAGCAGCCACACCTCGTCGCCCCACGCGCCGGGGATGACGGCCACGGACTCCACGCGCCCGTCCCCGCCTAGGGGATGCCGGTGCCATGCACGCACATTTTCCTCGCTGAGGTAGGTGCACCCCACCAGCGCGCCGTCACTGCGCACACACCACAGCACCCCGTCAGGCTCGCGCGCGTAGTCCATTTCGCACAGCCCCGGACCTGTGGCGTGCTCCGCAAGGAGCGTCAGCTCCGGCGCCGCGTAGCTAAAGGACGCGTAATCAAAGGTCATTTCACGGATTTTACGCCCGGAGCGGGTCACATAGAGCACGGCGTTGGAGATAAGCTGGGCGGGCATGGACGCACTGCCGTGGGCGGACTGGCGCTTGCGCTGGCACTTGGCGGGGGTCATGCCTTCGCCCTCAACGCCGGACCAGACCTTCACCTCCGAGGCATTGGTCCCCACCAGCAGATGCTCCTGATCCATCAGCCACCGGATGGGATTGACGCGGGAGCCGGACAACGTGATTTCAATGGCGTCATCGTCAAGGGGCTCGCCCTGAATGCCATGGTCGTAGAGGCTGGTATTCAGGCGAAAGTCCTCGTACTCGCCGGTGCGCGACAGCCACAGCGTCAGCGGGGCTTCGGGCGTGGCCGCCAGCACAAGCCGGTCCTCATAGAAGCCAATGCACGACGGCCAACAGCCATCCTTCCACGCCTCGGGCATGGTGTGGCCCTTGGAGATTTCCTTCCAGTACTTGGTTTGCAGCTTGTCGTTGGCGTAAATGCTTTCGATTTCGTCGTCGGCATCCTCGTTGGGGGAGTCCTTGAAGGTCACCTTGAGTTCCCCATCCAGCGCATCAAACTGCCGCGTGCCAATGTACTTGAACCAGTAGGTCACCGTGAACGCAACGCGCCTGAGCAGCCAACAGCACTCAAACAGCGCCCCTTCGGGCAGGGTGAAGGTATCCCCCTGAAAGCCCTTGCCGCCGCACAATTCGCCTTCGTAGATGTCGATGTCCCAGCCCGGAGCGTGAAACTCCAGCGGCGCAATGGTCCAATCGTCATGCCCGTGGCGCGTGAGCTTGTGCGGGCGCACGTGCGGATGCACCAGATAGAGCACATCCGCACTCTGGGCCACATTCACGTCATGAATCTGGTCCTGCGTCCACGGGGTTGCAATTTCGTAGGGCGCACTGTCCTCGCCAAGGATGACGCCGCCGTCGGTGTAGAACCGCATATAGGTGTCACCAAGCTCCAGAACGTAGCTCTGGGACTGGGTGGCGTTGAAGTCAAAAGGGATAAGCCGCGCCGGACGGTCCGCGTGCTTGGCAGGAGCCACAAACCGCGTCCCGGGCCTGCGGAACACACTGCCGTGGGGACGGGGGATGAAGTTCTCCAGCCTGCGGCAGCCGGAGTAGTACTTTTCATGGTCCGTTCTGCCATCCATATGCGCGGAGAGTTCGCCCGCGGTGAAGGCGTTGATGATGGGGGTTGCCGTTAGCATGACGCGCCCCGCGCAGTGATGAAGCCGTCCGGGCGGCGCGTGACGGGGCGCCCGCCACCCTGCGCATCGCGGCTTTTGGCCGTACGCAGACGCTGGCGGTACAGGTCCTCCATGCGCTCCTTCTCAGCCGATGAGCCGGTAATCTTCTTTGCCGCGTGGGCGGCAATGCGCGTCGCCAGCGCCACCCGGAAGGTGGGCGGCATTTCGCTGACGCGGGTCACCCGGCGCACGTAGCGCACCTTCATAGTGCCACTGTCGGCCAGCAGGGCGCGCCCTTCAATGCTAAAGGGCACATCCGGCTGCACCTCCATGACGTACAGGCAATCCGGCGGCAGCACATAGGCCCTGCCGTACCCAAAGCCCGGCCCTTCGGCCGCCCGGGCCAGTTCGGCCCGGGCGATGGCGAAGTTCCACGGATGCTCCTCCAGCAGGGCGTCCCGCTCCTCCTCATAGAGGGCCGAGACGATGCGGGCGCGCTCCGTATCCTGATCCGCCGATGTGATGCGGTCCTCACCCAATTCGATGAGGGCCGCGGACAAAATCCGCGCAGGCACGGCTACATCCCTCCGTCAAACACGCCGCGGAAGAAGTCCTCGTCCTCGTCGCGCTCCGGGCGCCCGCTGTTTTGCGGGGTCAGGCGCGTGACCTCTAGGGCGAAGGTCACGCCGCCGCGCCCATCGCCATGGCCCTGCGGCTCGCCCGCTGTGGCCCGCGCCGCAAGGGCAAACACATCACCGGGGGCGGGGGCCTCTTCCACGCCAAGGCGGCGCAGGGCCGTGGCGTCCAGCATCAAACGGGCGGAACGCTCCGCACCCTGCCGGGGCGCGCCGCCCTGCTCACCCTGCCGCTGACCCGGGCCTGCCGCATCATCCAAGCGTCTGAACTGCATATGTCGTTCTCCTTCCCGCCGCATAGCGGCGGGGCTGCGTCGTCGTATGGGCGGGCCACACGTGGCGGCCCGCCCCGCGCCCGCTATCGGGCCAGATATTCACCGTAGATGGAAATGGAGCCGCTGGCGGACGGGTCCGAGGTCTGCACCAGCGCCTTCACACCGGGCTGCGCATCCGTGGGGACGGCAAAACGGCCCAGCACTTCACCAGCGCCAATGGGCGCGCCCCCATACACCGTGCACACGGTGCCCAGCTCCTCAGGCATGCTGCCGCCATGCAGCAGCTTCACCGTCAGTGTTTTGCCCTCGGCAAGGGCGATTTCGGAGGCGGCCTCCACCACCACCTGCGCCGCGCCCAGGGTGCCGGAGTAGTCCTGCGGCGAGCCGTTGCCATTGGCCGTGGTGTCCTTGGGCAGGGGCATATCCTTCGCCAGATAGCCGTCGTGCATCTTCAGGGTCTGCGTGTACATGCGTCCTCCTATTTCTTGACCGTGACGCTCTGCTCGGTCGCGTCCTCGAAGTTGTAGCTGGTGATGATGGGCACGCCATTCCATTCGGCGATGCGGCGGTCCACATTGCGGTCGCTGGGGGCCATCTGGAAGGCTGCGCCCTTGCCCGCCTCGGCGAGGATGGACAGCACCTTGCGGTGACAGAACAGGAAGGTGCCCTTCTGGGCGCGGACCATGTCCAGCAGATTGTCCACCATCACGGCGGTGGGCTTTTTGTCCTCGGTGATGTTCACAAGGCCCGCCACGGTGTTAGGGTTGGCCACCTGCATGCCGAAGTAGCCCTTGTAGCGCACGCCGTAGCCGAGAATGCCGTTTTCATTCTCGTACAGGCCGCCGTTGTTGATGGCGGTCACATTCAGCAGGCCGCCCTGCTTGAAGCCCACGGGGCTGTAGAGGCCGGTGGTCTCGCCGGAGACGAAACGCACCGCAAGGATGGACCAGCACCCGCCAGAGGAGCCGCCGGCATTGATCAGGGCGTTATTGTCCAGGGCAAACTGGCGCAGGTTCCTGTAGATGATGGCTTTTTCCGCATCCACACCCAGCTTGCGCAGGGCCTTGGGGGTCTTTTTGGCGAAGTACTTGTCCCTGCCGCCAAAGGCGCGGGCCTTGTCCTCCGGGCAAAACATCTTGGCGCCCATGATGGAGAGGTCCACCTTGCGCAGGCGGGAATCCACATCAATGGAGTCCAGCGGCGCGTCCATATCCACAAAGCCGCCGCCGGAGACTTCCGCCACTTCCTCATACACGTTCCACAGGGCGTGGGAGGCTTCCTCAAAGGGAATCACGTCAAGGACGGGAGTCTCCTCGGTCAGCCAGTCCACCTGCTTGGGCTGCTTTTTGGCGTAGGCCGCCGAAATCTCGCGCAGTGTTCCGGTAATGCTCATGAAATGTGCTCCTTTCGCACGTCTGTTGGGGCTTGGCCCCCGTGTTCATCGGCCCGGAAGCGTCTCCGGGCCGCCCCGGTCAGCCGCCGAAGACCTCTTCGGCGAAGAACCGTTCCGTGGACATGGTGGGGCGGCGGCCCTGCGGACCACCATTGCCCGCCGCCCATGTGTCCTCCGTGAAGGCCATTCCCACGCTGTGGAACAGGCGCACCATGGCGGCATTGTCGCCAAAGGCGTCAAGCACGCCGCGCGCCTCGTCCTGCGTCAGGCCCGCCTGCTCGGCAACGCGCCCAAATCCGCGCCGCGCTACGTCAAGGTTTTTGCCCGTCTGCTCGCCCCACAGCTGGCGCAACTGCTGGCCTGTCTGCTCGCGGCGCGCTCCGGCCATGGCCTCGTCGCCCTCGGCAAACTGCGACACAAGAGCGTTGTAGCGGTCGGCCAGGCCCTGCGCCTGCTGGGGCGACAGGCCAAGCTCGTGGGCGGACGCGCGGAACCAATCCACAAAGGTCCCGTCCGCCTCTACGCCTTCGGGCATATCCAGTTCGTAGCCCTCCGGGGCTTCGGGCACGCCCACCATCTTGCGCAGCTGCGCATCAAAGGCGGCCTGCTCCTCATCGGTGGCATCCTCGCTGGGCGGCGTCAGACCAATGGTCTTGCGCCCCACCAGAGAACGCGCATGCAGAAGCGAGCGCGCCATATCCGCCGGGGACTTGAACTCCCGCAGGCTCGGATGCTCGCGCAGGGGCACGTTGTGGCCGTCCACATCTATGGCGGCGTCCTCGGGAATGACATCCTCTATCCAGTGAGCCGGTGTGGAAGGTGTCTCAATGCCGTTTCCGGTCTCGGGGGCGGGGGAGGCTTCCATATTCATGGTCCGTCAGCTCCTTTCGCAGCAGTGTCCTGTGCGGTTTCAAGACATTCGAGAAGTTGAAAACGCGTCCTGCGGCCG
>NZ_JBUDSW010000194.1:0-7130 GCF_054921475.1 Desulfobaculum sp.
GGTGGCGCACGTCGCCCTCCGCAACGGGCAACCCTTCGGCCAGCCCCAGATGCGCCGCCCTGTTCATCAGGTCGCCGCGGATGCCGCGAAGCAGGACCGAACCGACAGCCTTGCGCGCCATGCTGAGAATCCGCCCACGCAGTTCGCTCTCCCACGAGGACGGAATAAAGACGGAAAAGAACAACTCCGGGTCAATGGAATTGAAGCCCGAAATATACCCCTCCATCCGCTGCTTGAACTCCTCCGGCGTCATGTGCATGTCCGGCACGGCGGCTGCTGTGCGGCCAAGGAGCTGATAGCGCTCAAAGTCGGTCTTCAGGGACTCCTGCACGGTGATAACGTCGCGCGATTCCTTCCATACCCGGTAGTGCCCAACCGCCATCCCCAGCACCCACACCGCCATAATCCCCACTACGGCGGCCTGCATGCCGCGCACAGTGCGGCGGCGTGCCACCATCAGTCTGTCCGCTGGCGAGGCAAGGCCCATTTCGCCAAAGATTTGCTTGGAAAACACATCGTGCACAAAGGTGGTACGGCGTCCTCGCCCTTCGCCGTAGTGCCCGCAAAAATACACGCCCCGACAGGGCACGCTCTGCATCTGGGAGCGGGGCTGAAAGATGGTCCGCAGGCGCAGGGTCAGCGCGGGGAAGAGGTCCTCAAAATATTCACGCAGGCGGAAGATACGTCCGGCGTCGTCCGGGGGGTGCGGCGCGGCAAACACGCTCTGGGTGGCGCTGTCCAGGCTGCTGAGAATACTGCCGCAGATGTCCTCTTCCCAGCTTTTGGCGTAGGCGGTGTCCGGCGTTTTGGGGCTGGTCCAGCCAAACATTTGCCGCAGGGCCTCATCGCCCACCGCGCGCTGCAAGGCATCAAAGCCCGGCACCTGCTCGCACCCAGTCACAAGCACATACACGGGCAGGCTCATACCAAGGGCGTCCTGAATCCGCTCCAACCGCTCGGCAATGCGGTGGCCTGCGGCCTCAGCCGCGCGCTCGGCCTCAAAGGTACCCGGCTCCTGTCCGCACAACTCCTGCGCGCCAAGGGTGACCACCACAGCGTCCAACGGGCGGCGAGGCCGCACCGCGCGAAAGGCCCGCAGCAGCGTCGCCGCGTAGGCATCCCCGGCCTTGCCATGGGCAAAAAACGCCCGCGCCGACGGGGCAAACACCACGCCATCGCGCAGGACGGCAAAGTGCAGCGCCTCGGCGCGGCAGTGGCACTGGTCGTCCTCTACGCCAAGGCGCGCAAGCTCGGCCACCACGTCGCTCTGCCCCGCGTCCTCGTCGCCAAAGAGCAGCACCCACGGCACGCTGTACTTCTTGCGGCGCGACATATTGGCAAAGCCAAGGGCCTTGCGCAGTTGACCGAATGCTCCCTTAACGCCCTTCGCGGCGTCCTCGGCATCGCCCTCGCCCGCCGCCGGGGCCTCACCGTCGGCCCCGCCCTCTGCCGCCTCCTCTTCCGCCTTGGCCTTTTTGCGCTTTTTCTGCGTGGCAACAAACACGGAGAACAGCACACCAGACAGCATCGTCAGCATGCCCACGAGGGCAAACAGGACGTGCGAGTACTTGTACACGGTGTACATGAAGCCATCGAGCAGATGCGCTATGCTCATCCGTGGTCTCCGCCTCGTCAGCCAACGATTTCAAGCAGAAGCTGCCGCATGGTTGCGGTCTCCCATACCCAGACGCCGTGCGAGACTGCCAACAGCATCAGGGCCACCATGGCCACCCACGCCCACCACCTCCTCAGTGAGGGCAAATTCTGTGTTCGCGCCGGGTGCAGCACGCGGCCGTAGGCATCGGCAAACAGCATGTCGCCGCCCTGCCGCGCGCCGCCAAGGGCCTCCTCCAGCTGCCTGCGGTACTGCGCCAACGCCGGGGCGTCCTCCGGCGCGGCGTAGCGCCCCTTGAAGCCCAACCCCAACACAAGGAGCACGGTCTCCATCAACGGCGCATCCGCGGCGTCACGGCGCTGAAGCAGCCGGTCCGCAATGCTGAATATCCGCTCGCCGGACTCGCGGGTGCCAAACAGCCGTTCCTCCAGCAGGTTCGTCTTCCAAAAAGCCCGGCCCGCCCACGCGCGCGAGAGCAAAAGATCATCCGCCAACGCCGCAAGGGCGTACTGCGTCAGCACACCGCCGGAGCCTGCGCAGCCGGGCTGTACATGTTCTCCGCTCGCGGCGCGCCCGCCCAATTGCCGTTGCAGGATGCCCAGCAGGCGGGCGTGGTGCTCCGCAGCAGCGCGAGGAGCGTCCTCGGCGTCCTGCGCGAAGGCCTCATCCATGACGCTCTCCAGCGCCCGGTAAAATTCACGAACCTGCTCCATTGGCGAATCCACTTGCATACCGGTTCCCTACACTTCGCCCGTGGGTTCAGGGCGCTTGGTCTTCTGCCGCTTTCCTGCGCCGCTGGGGCGGGACGAGTGCCCGTCTGCCGCGCAGGGCTGATACAGCACAATGGCGGCGGGCGGACGCACAGCCCCGCCCTGCACGCTTCCGGCAATCTGCACCACACCCTGTGGGTCGATGGTGGCGGGGTCGACATTCACGGCAAAGAGCGCCGTATTCGCTGGCGCAACAAATTCGCCCTCGCGCTGCACCTTGCGGCGGGTGGCGCCCAAAACGCGGCGGTCCGTAAAGTGCTCAAAGCCGTCGCTGGCGCCGATAATCGCCTGCCGCATCCAGCGCTCCGCATCCTCGGCGCGCTGGCCGGAGCGCGGCACGACGCCAAGCAGCATTTCTTCGCCAATATCCAGCCCGCTGAGGTCCAGCGAAAACGTTTCGCCATCAAGGGCAAAGCGGTGTTCCTGATAGCTTTCGGCAACGCCGCGATCGAGCACGCGGGCGATGTAGCCCACCACCTTGGCAAAGGCGGCGTAGGCTTCTTCGTGGTGATATTCCACACGGGGCGGGAGCACGGCGCGGCCAACGGAGCTCACACTCCCGGCAAGGCCCTGCAGGGCAAGAAAGAGTGAAAACGGATGCGCCGCGCCACTGTAGAGGAGGGATTCCGCCAGCGGCAGCCACGAAAGCAGCCCCGCCAGCCCAAGGCGCGACTCCAGCAGGTACGAGGCATCCTTCCTGCCGGCAGACGTGATGCGGTCGCCTACAATCATGGCCTTTTTGCGGACGATGCGGACAATACGCTCACTCAGCGCAAACACGGACGTCCCCGGGCGCACCAAAAGCGAGGGCGGCATATAGTCCGACAGGCTTAGTCCGTCCTGCTTGGAGACCACTTCAGCAAGGGGAAGGGACACATACTGCGCGGACGGCGCGCCCCCTGCGGCGAGGGCGATGCGGGGACGAAGCAGGGGAACATGAATGGCGTTTCCTGTGCTTTCATCCACCACAGGGCCACTTTCGTAACTTTCATACCGGGCATTTTCGCCGCGCACCTCGCGCCCGGGCATGGACGCAGGCACCGTCAGATACACCCGCACGCCGCCGGAGCGCATGCCGTCCTCGTACGGGGCGAGGTCGATTTCCAGCGGCTGGTCGGAGCTGTCATACCGCGCCACAAGGCCATCCGGCATGACCGCTTCCAGCGCCCGTACGCGGAAGACGCCGCCAAGCAGCAGCTGCGAGTCCACCTCGCACCGCACCACGCCCCACGAAAAGGGCGCGCCCGCGCTCATCCGGTACTGCACCAGTTGCTCGTTTCGCCTATCCATCACCTGAAAGTGCTGGGGCGAAAGCAGCATTCCCTCATGCCACTGCACAGCGTCAAACATCCCATTGCCATTACCCACAAGGCACCTCTTTCGTGGTCATTGCGCTTCGTGTGCGGTCGTCTTTACAGGCTGAACCACAAACCCTTTCCGCTGGAACACACAGTGCAGGTCCGCCGCGGTCTTGCTTATGAAGCGGTGTTCGCCTTCCGTCAGATAGTCCGCGAAAATAATGAGCATTGTACTGCGCAGCTTGGTGGGCACGGTCACGTCCGGCACCGTCGTCCCCGGCACGTACTCGCGGTGGACGATGTCGTAGTCCGTGCCCTTGGTGAAATCCCGAAAGAACTGCGCCTTCTTTTGGTTCCACGTCCGCGCGGACAACCCGGCAAGCTGGCCGCCCACCTCGTCCGAGTAGACCATGATGAAATCCACGGGCACGGCGGTGTTCGCGTTGGCGTCCGGGGCGATGGTTACCGTGATGACTATTTCGCTTTTGGCGGACCACATGCCAAGGTGGTTGCCGTAGCAGCCCCACAGGGCAAGGCACGCAGCGCAAGCGCAAAAAACAGCGCACCACACGGGACCACCCACACTGCCCCGCCAGTATCCCGCGCCAAAACCGAAACGCGCCGTCATTCCACCTCCGCAAGCCGCCTGTAATAACGCCAAGAAGCAACACTTTTTGCCATCTATATGTATACCACGATAGATTTCTTTTTTCCAAGTATCATACATAAAAAACGATACAATTCAGCCATACTGCGTCAGCAAGGCGCGCTAACACCTTGCAAAACAACATGTATTGCACAGGCCATGCAGAGCCTTCTGCGCCCAACTGTTTCCTTCCATATTTCGCCCGGATAGCCCGCCCCCATTGCGGCTCATCACACGCAAGCAGGCCGGAGCATCAATGATGCTCCGGCCTGCTCAGTGCCGAAAAGTGGCGTCAGGCGGTCGTTGCCGTCTACGCCCTACGCCGTCAAAAGCTGGGGGCGAAGGGATGGAGTCCCGCTCTGCCTAGCGCGCGGCCGCCGTGGCTCTCCCTGCGCCTAGTACCTTGGGCAAGCGAGGTGCGTCCTGCCCCCCCAAAAAAACATGGAACCCCCTTCTATCCAGGAACGGAGGTCACAGCTTACGGTGGTACAGGTTGGCACCTCGGGTCTGCCTCCCCAGCGTGCATTTGAATCAGTCACCACCCCACTTGTACCACGGGTCGTCGTGGCCGTTTCGCTCCAGATAGGTGTTGGACTCGTGCTGGCCCGCGCCGGGGGTATTCCATGGCGCAACGGGGTCATCGCGGTCCGGGAGCTGGTTCCACGGGGCAAGGGCGTCGTCCCGCTTTCCCGGCTGATTCCACGGAGCAAGGGGGGCGTCGTTACGGAACCGGCGCTCGTCGGGACGGTCCTGACCATACTGGCCGGGCAGCCGAGGCGCAGAGCCATACTCCTCAGCCAGCGCCGCTCCCGCGTCGCCAAGGCCAAGCACCACCCCGGCGCACAATGCCGCAGTCCACAGCCTACGCCACAACAAGGTCATACTTCGGCAGCAGCTGGCGCAGCACGTAGGACCGGTGCAGGGCCGCGGCTTGATAGAAGTGGAAGACGTCAAGATCAAGCACCTGACTGGAGTCGCGCGTGTCGTCCATGAGCTTGATTCCCTCATTCCAAGGCTCCGGGTCGTACGCCGGAATGACAAAACGGTCCCCGCCAAGCAGCGAGCCGTCCGCCGCCTGCGTGGTCCACGCGTCACACCGCGCCTCCTTCTCGTCCGCAAGGCGCAGCACCTCCTTCACGGCGTCCTCAATGTCATCAAAGGGGTGCACCGCCCCGGACGCAAGCTCCGGGTGCTCGTGCCCATAGCGCACAAAGATGCCATGCAGCGCCCGGCACGCCTCAAGGAAGGTCTTCTGATTGTCCCGCTCCTTCGGCCCGTTGCCGCGGTGCTCGTAGTCGAACTCCCACCTCAGGTAGGGCTGGTCCGGGTACGTCGCCACACCGCCATGCCCCAACGCGCCGGACAACTGCTCCGCAAAAAAAGCACCGCATCGCGTCGTATACTTCTCGCAGAAGGATTCCATGGTGCATTCCTTGCCACTGCCCCCGCCATGAAAGTCGATGCTATCCTGCTCCACCTCATTGGCCGCGCAACTGACGCCGCAGAAGCCGTAATGGGAATACGTATCCGCAAAAACATGCGCCAGCACGCCAATAAGCGCCGAGGAAAACCGCCCGGCCCGCAGCCCCAGATGATGCGCCACCAACTCCTGCACCACAGGGCTGTTCATGCGGCACATCAGCCGCTCCTCATAGGTTGCCCCCTCCGCGCCGGGCAAAAAGTGAAACGGCACCCACACCTGCCGTTGGTCGTCGGCGTTGATGTTCTCAATCTGCTCACAGTGGTGCGCCGTAGCACGAAGCTGAAGCATCGCGCCGTCATCAAAGTCGCACGGGCGCTCCTCCGCATTATCATCCACAAACTGCGCCGACGTGGCGATTTTCCGCGCTGTTTCTTCATTCAGGCCTGCCGCGTAGGCCAGGGCGTATGTGCCGTAGTAGTGCATGTCGAGCTGCATATGTCCTCCTTCTGCTCGGTGCCGCATAAAGTACGGAGAACATATACCCACACCATAGACCTGTCTATAGCCACATAAATACAACTGCTTGCGCAGAAATCAGCATGCACCTTGACAATATGGGGGCGCTTTTCTTATAGTTGCGCATCGCAACTACTTTCATAGGGAAGATATCATGACATCACATCTCACACGCCGACTCCGGCGCACATCGCGCAGTTTGGCCCGGGAGTGGAAGCTGGTCGCAGGCCGCGCGGACCAGATGGGGCTCACCGTTCCCGAGGCGCACGCCCTTATCGAACTCTCCTCCACCAGTCTCTCCGTTCAGGCCGTGGCCGACACGCTGCTCATTGACAAATCCGGGGCCAGCCGCGCCCTTGCTTCGCTTGCCAAACAGGGGCTGGTGGAGTCCGCTCCGGATGCCCATGACAAGCGCGCCAAGAACTTCACCATCACGCCAGAGGGACTGCGCCGCGTGGAAGCCGTCCACACCGAGGCCGACGAGTTGGTTTCCGGCGCATTGGAGCTTCTGGCCGAGCATGAACAGGCCGCCGTCATGCAGGGCCTTGAAACCTACGCCAAAGCGCTGCGCTATCGCCGCCTACAGGAGGGGTTCGCCTTCCGCCCCATCACGGAAGCAGACGACGACGCCGTTGCGGCCATCATCCGCGATGTCTCGGAAGAATACGGCCTGCGCGCCGAGGACGGCTACGCCGTGGGCGACCCCAGCGTGGACCGCATGACCAACACCTACGCCGCCCCCGGCAGCCGCTACTGGGTGCTGGAGCGTGAAGGACGCGTTGTGGGCTGTGGCGGCATTGCCCCCCTCCCCACCGACGAAGGCCACTACTGCGAGCTTCAAAAAATGTACTTCCTGCCCGAG
>NZ_JBUDSW010000195.1:0-7129 GCF_054921475.1 Desulfobaculum sp.
ATATCTTTTTACCTCTTGAGGGAGTTGTCGGTGTAGCCAATGTAGCCTGCGGGGCTGGTCTTGGCCTGCATGGCGATGCCGATGACCACGGTGGCCGCAAAGACGAGCCAGCCGAAGGACACGATGCTGATGAGCGAGTAGCCGCCGTACAGGGCCTTCAGGTCGCCAACGAGGTTGGTGACGAAGAGGAAGCCCAGCATGGGCACGGTGACGAAGCGCAAGCACACGCTCCAGACCGTACCTACATAGAATTCGGAGTTGCGGTTCACGTGGTCGCGAACCACATCAAGGTTGCACAGCCACGTGATAAGGAAGATCTCCACAACTGCGCCGCCCATGATGCCGAAGTTGTTGATGAAGTGGTCGACAATGTCGAGGATGAGCAGGCCCGCGCCGGAGCAGAACACCAGCGAGACCACAAAGCCCGTGCCGCAGATGATGTTGACGGTCTTGCGGCGGGTCCATTCCATCTTGTCCATGAAGGCCGAGATGCAGGCCTCAACAATGGAGATGTGCGAGCTGATGCCGGCCATGGTCAGCGCCAGGAAGAACAGCGTGCCAAACACGGCGGGCATGGGCATCAGGTTGATGGCGGTTGGGATGGTGATAAAGGCCAGTCCCACGCCGCCGGACACCACTTCGTTGACACCAACGCCCTGCTTGGCGGCCATGTAGCCGAGGACGGCAAAGATCATCACGCCGGCGGCCATGGAGAAGCCACAGTTGATGAACACCGTCATGCAGGCGTTATTGTTGATGTCGGACTTCTTGGGCAGGTAGCTGGAGTAGGCGATCATGATGGCGAAGCCGATGGACAGGGTGAAGAAAATCTGTCCGTAGGCGGCCACCCAGACCTTATAGTTGCTCAGTGCGCTGAAGTCGGGCTTGAAGAGCCAGTTGAGGCCTTCATTGGCGCCGGGCAGGGTCACCACCCGGAAAATCATGACCATCAGCAGGATGAACAGCGTGGGCATCAGCACCTTGACGGCGCGCTCAATGCCAGCCTTCACGCCGGAGATGCAGGCCGCCCACGTTACGCCCCATGCGACAATGGTGGCAACGAGGATGATCGGCCGCAGGCTGCCCAGTTCAAAGGGCGAGCCCGTCAGCGCGAGGAATTCGCCAAAGAAGAAATCCTTGGGCGCGGTTCCCCATGCCTGCGTGACGGCAAAGCCGGTGTAGGCGATGGACCAGCCGATGATCGCCACGTAGTACACGGCGATAACAGCGGCAACCAGCACCTGCATCCACCCCAGCCACTCCCACTTGGGATTGATGGCGGCAAAAGTCTTGGGAGCGCTGCCGCGGAATTTGTGGCCAAGGCCGAATTCAAGGATCATGAAGGGGATGCCAGCAGTCAGCATGGCAAAGATGTACGGAATCAGAAATGCGCCACCGCCGTTTTCATACGCCATGTACGGAAAACGCCAGATGTTGCCGAGGCCGATGGCAGAGCCGACGGCCGCGAGGATGAAACCGATCCTCGAACCCCACTGTTCTCTTTCAGTCATTATTCACCTTCCCTATGCGATTAGGTTCTGCTGAACCGGGAGAGCCCATTGCATACCCCTGAGGTGTGCAACCCCTTTTGGGTTCGTCTCGGTTCGTTATGCACCGTCGGGGCACGGTGCCGGTTTTGTTGAGAAAGCTCCCTCCCAAGTGGAACTTTTCACAACGAAACCACAGTCCTGAAACCCCGATTGTGGATAAGCATTGCTGAATACCCCTGTTGATGCACAAAGTCTAGAGACAAATTCACATTACAGGGTCACTTTTGCCAGAAAACGCCCATAACAGGCGACTTTTGCGCCCGTTTTGGTCTGGTTCTGGCGCAAAATGCGTCGTTTTGCGCCGGTGATCGGGG
Organism: Desulfobaculum sp.; assembly: GCF_054921475.1. Taxonomy (NCBI): domain Bacteria; kingdom Pseudomonadati; phylum Thermodesulfobacteriota; class Desulfovibrionia; order Desulfovibrionales; family Desulfovibrionaceae; genus Desulfobaculum; species Desulfobaculum sp. The sequence goes on from NZ_JBUDSW010000195.1 coordinate 1,865, forward strand.
ATGGCGCTGGCGGTGTGTGAACCGGCGTGTTCAAAGTGCTTTTTTTATAGTAGAAAAGCAGCAGGAATGTATGCCCAGACTCTGTACTCTCTGCACGGGAGGGCTTGTGGTCACGTCCTGCGCGAATGTGCTTTCGAAAGGGAAAAATGGCTGTTCCCAGTACCTGTTGCCGGTTGCTGGGCGCGATGTGGTGCCCGCTGTTGCCACGGCGTTGTCCCTCTATGATGCGTGGGGCGTGTGCCCGACGTTTTGGGTGGATGACGGCGCGGCGGCGGATGTGCTGGCGCGGATTTTTCCGGGCGGCGTACGGCATGTGACGTCGCCCCTTCCGCCCCCGCGGGAGATGGCCGCAGACGCCCCGCGCGGAGCTGTGCGGCTGGTGCTGACGCCGGGACTGCGCGCGTGCGGCGCGCCGCCGACAGCGCCGGGCACTGGCGGCATGGAACTTTCCGCTGACGGGGGCGGCCCTGCGGCGTGGCTGTGCCGTGGCGGCGGCGACGCGTGGGAACGCGCGCCGCGGGGGGCGCTGTGCCAGCCCGAGGCCGTTACCGACGGCGCCTGTTTTGTGGACCACCGCGACGCCGCCGTGGTCATGAACGCCATGGTCGCGCCGCGCCGCACCCTTGGCGCGCCCATTCCCATAGAGGCCCTGCGCGGCGCGCATCGGGACTGGGCGGACCTTGTCCGCCGCGCGCTCCTCGCCATCCACCGCAAGGCCCCGGACTTTTTGGGGGTTGGCGTTCCGCCCGAGTGGCTGACCCACGAGCATATCCTTCTTGCCGACGACAGGCACCCCATGCCCCTGTTGCGCGTTCCCCAACTGCCCGTACGCCTTGACGGCACATGGGTGGCCTATGTCCCCAAGGTCCACTGTCCGCCGTCTGTGGTGCACGCTGCGCAAACGGGCGCGCCGCCGTATGCGCTGAATGCCCAGCCAGGGCCGCCGGTGGCGCAGGAGGCCCGCGCCCTTGCCGACGGGGGGGAGGCGGCTCGCGCAATCCGCCTGCTGGACGCGGCCCTTGCGGCCAACCGTCACGACCGCGCCGCCGTGCTGACCTTGGCGGGGCTTTTGCGGGGGCTTGGAAGCGACGCGGACCTGTTGCAGGTGTTGGCCTTTCATCTTGATGAAATGCCGGACGATGAGGAAGCCCGGAGCATGAGCAACGACGCCCTGCGGCGGCAGTTTGATGCCCAGTGCGCGTCCTGCACGGTGTCGGATGCGGGGTACCGCGCACGCGGGTACGCGCTGACGGCCATCGTTTCCACCTACGCCTCTGCGGCGTTTATTGCCGAGAGCTTAGCGGACCTTGAGGCGCAGAGTATGGCGCAGGATATGGAAATCATCGTCATCGACGCGGCCTCGCCCGAGGGGGAGGCCGCAGTGGTGGCGGATTTTCAGAAGCGCTATGGCAATATCAGGTATATCCGCACGCCGGAGCGCATCAGCATTTACGCGGCGTGGAACCTTGGGGTGCACCGTGCGGCGGGGCAGTACATTATGCCCATGAGTACCAATGACAGGCTGGCCCCCACAGCGTGCGAGGTGCTGTGCGCCGCCCTTGAGGCCGCACCCACCGCGCAGCTGGCCTTTGGCGATACGCGGCTTACCGAGGAGCCGCACGGCACCTTTGACAGCCACACGCCCACCCTGCGCGATGGCGGGGCGTGGGTGTGGCCGGAGTATGTGTTTGAGCACAATTTAGTGTCGTGCACGGTGGGACCGCATCCGGTGTGGCGGCGCGCGGCGCATGAGGTGTTTGGGTATTTTGACACACGCTATACGGCCCTTGGGGATCAGGATTTCTTTTTGCGTGTGGGGCGGGTGTCCGCCCATGTGCACGTGCCGGAGTATACCGGATTGGCATGGCTGAGTCAGGACGCGCTGTCCGATGCGAGCAAAACCCAGAGCGAACTGCTGCAGATACGCCACCGCCACCGCGCCATCCATGTGCGCGACGTGCTGGAGATGCAGGTCTTCACGGCCTTCATGCAGGAGGTGGCGGACCTCGCCCAGCGCGACGTGCGCGGCGCGCTCCAGCGGCTGACGGCTGACGGCGGACGGTTGGCGGACCAGAGCATGGTGCGCGACTTGGTGCGAAGCTTCCGGACGGTGCTCTAGGAGGACGCGATGAACGCGGCAGAGGCGCCCAGTGCGGGCCAGCGCAAGCCGGGCGGAGTGTTGCAGGCAGAGCTCTCCAGTCGGTGCACCCTGCGCTGCGTCACGTGCCTGCGCGGGAACTTTCCGGAGCAGTGGATTGATGCGGACATGCCGCCGGAAATCTGCGGGGCCATGCTGGATGCGGCGGAGCACTTTTCCGCCGTGCACGTGCAGGGCTGGGGCGAATCCCTTATGCGCGGGGATGTTCCAGACCGCGTCGCCCAGCTGAAGGCGCGGGGCGTCCTTGTGAGCCTGTCCACCAATGGCGTTCTCCTGTCCCGCGATGGTACGCGGGAGCTTGTGGCGGCCGGGGTGGATTCCATGGCCGTCAGCCTTGCCGGGGCCGACGCCGCAACGCAGGACCCCTTGCGCGGCGAGGGAACCTTTGCCGCGGCGACTCAGGCCATCCGGGATATCGCAGCCGCGCGGGGCCGGGGGACATTCCCGCCGCTGCTGGTCAACCTGCTCATCACGCCGCGCACCCTTGCCGATTTGCCGCGCGCAGTGCGGCTGTGCGCGGAGCTTGGCGCGGACCGTGTGGTGTGCACGAATATGGTCCATGTGTGCTGCTCCGCCCAGCAGCGCCTTGTGGCCTATGACCGGGGGCGGCAGTGGTGGCCGGTGGCACTGGCGCGCTGGGCAGCCATAGTGTCCCACGTGGAGCTTGCCGCGCCGCACCTGCGGACTGAGGAACTGCCCGTCTGTCCCAAGAATCCGTTGGAAAACGCCTACCTTGCCGCCGACGGGACGGTGTCGCCCTGCGTGTATCTGTGCCCGCCCATGCGCGGCGAGTATCCGCGCCTGACGCCAGCGGGCTGGGGCGAGGCCGCGCGGGTGGGCTTTGGCTCCCTTGCGACGTCATCCTTTTCCGAGATATGGGATGCGCCGGGCTATGTGGCCTTTCGCGAGGCCTTTTCGCGGCGCACGGCTCTGTACGACGCCTTGACCGCCCACATCGGCACGGACTTTGACAGTGCCGCCCGCCTTGCGGAGGTTGCGCACGCCTTGCGCACGGCCTTTGCCACCACCCATCAGCCCCCGCCCCCATGCCGGGGGTGCCCGCACCTTTGTGGCGTCTAACCGCCACCCCCTCTGTCACCCGCCAGTGCAAAGCCTGCACGAAGGGTGAATACAGCCTATAGATAAGCCTATATAGACGCAAAATGATGCAGTAGCGCCGCGGCACGATGCGAGTGATGTGCAAAGGGCGTCAAAACCGCATGCGTGGTACGGTGTCTTCCTGTTGCGAAAGACGTCCGGTGCATATGGAAAAGGCGTTGACACGAAAAGGGCACTATATATAGTCGGTCCGAAACGATGTGGAGGACTGATACCGTCGTGAACCCAAGAGGCATACGCCGGACATACGGACTGCGACTGTGTCTGGTGGCGCTCGCTGTCATTGTGGCGGCGTGTGGCCCGGACGGGCGCGGCATGGACGAGCCTGCGACCATTCATGGTGGCGCGGGCGGTTCGGTGTTTGCCGGGGCGGATGTTGTGGTGCGCGACTATGCCACCGGCGAGGAAGTGGGCACCGGCACCACAACCGAGGCCGGGCATTATGAGATTGCCCACATCCCCCATGGCGGCCCCTACAGGGTGGAACTCAGCGGCGGCGTGGAAAAGCGCGCGGCCCTTGGTGGCGGGGAAACACGCCTCGCCATGAAAACATCAGTCTTTGGCATCGTCCCCCATGCAGAGGGCAAGACCCTGTGCCAAATCTCCCCCCTCTCCCAGTTAGCGTATTGGATTGCGCGTGGCCGGTGCCCTGATGGGCAACTGACGCGGCAGGCCATGGACTATGCCGTGGCCCTTGTTGCGGGCACCACAGGCGTGGATGTTTTGGTGGACCACCCCGTGGGCGAGGCGGAGATGGACGACGACGCCATCATCGCCGTGGCGCTGACCAAGGCGGGCATCCGCCAATTGGAGCGCGCCGTGCGGGATGTGGCGGGCGAAGCCGCTGCGCCGGCGCATATGCGCTTTACCTGCATGGTGGCAATGCTGGGGCAGGATATGGCCGACGGCGTGGCCGACGGGCACGTGGACCCGTTGGTGTGGGACGCCGTGGCACATGACCTGCGCATGACGCCCGAGGACGCCCAGTGGTACGAGGCCGAGCTTGCGCCGTTAGCCGCGGCCATGGCGCAGTCCTTTCGCGCGCGTATGGCCGACCTTGGCGGGGAAGGGTACGCCGAGGTGGCTTCCGTGGTGCTTGATGACATCGACGCGGAGAATCCGGGACTTCTGTCCCTTGAGCGCAAGGCGGCCCTGCGGGAGCGGCTGTTGGCGGATGGGGGCAGTGATGTGGACCTGAACCCCGTGGTGGCGGTCCGCGCGGCCTTTGCTGGCGGCGTGACGCAGTGGAATCTTGCGCCTGAGGACGGCCCCTACGCCCGCCGCGCCATGACCTGCCTGCTGCAGCGCGCGGATGAATCCACCGAGGCGATTGGCGGCGGGGCGCGCATCACGGCTGAGGTGGAGGGCCCCATGGCCGACGCCCTGCGCGTGGAACAGGTCCAGGGCGGAGCGTGCGCCGTGGTCTGCGATTGGAGTGGGATGGACAGTGTCCCCGGGCGCAACGACGTGACAATAACTGTGCGTCTTGAGGATGGGCGCCAGCTGCGCTGCCAGTTGGCGGTGAACCTGCGCCGCGGCGCAACCTTGAGCGAACTGCGCCTTGGCGGGTTTGTGTGGGATGATGCCGAGCGTTTTGCCGGTGGGCTGGACCTTGCCGCTGGGCAGCTGGGGTATGATTCTACGGACGCGTTCGGACATGATTTGTACAGCAGTCAGCCCTTGCCTGTGCGGGTGGACTGCCTTTTTGCCGGGGACGTTCGCGCCGGGCGCGAGGAGGTTGTGCTGTCCGTGGACCGGGGCCGCCTGTATAACCCGCAGACCGAAACGTGGGAAACTGAGCGGCGCATTGTGTGCGAGGGCGGCGATGAGGCCATTTGGACGCTGTGCACCTACCGCACGCCTCCGCCGCCATGGGACGGCGCGCAGGTCACCCTGCGCGCCCAGAGTGTGACAGCGCCGTCTGTGACCGCGGAGCGCCGCTTTACCCTGTGGCGCGACGGCAGGGCGCTGGCGCAGGTGTGGCCGGC
>NZ_JBUDSW010000196.1:0-7106 GCF_054921475.1 Desulfobaculum sp.
AATAGGAATATGTTATGAAAAGCGCCCGCTACAGGGCAGACAACGCCGAAATAACGTCCACGCCCGGACGCATCAGCGCGCGCGGCGTCTGGCCGGGGGCAAGGTCGGCGTCCTTTACCCGCGTCACAAGGCCGCGCGCCGCGTCCATGTTGTCCATGAACCACAAATCCGCGTGGAGCTTATCGAGGATGGTGACGCCATAGGGGTCGCCGCCGTAGGCCTTCTTTGCCTCGGCAAAGTCAAAGCCCAGCATGGTGGCGTGCCACGGCGCATCCCCTGTTTTGGTGAACACCACGGAGCATACGGAGGGCAGCGGCTTCGGCCACGCGGCGACCTCCTCATCCGTGGGATACAGCACGGCGTAGGCGCGCTTGCCGGGTGTGGCGTTCAGCAGTGTGGTCAGGGCGTCTTCCTTGCACCATGGCTTCAGGCTGAGGATGAACACCTTCGTGTCCGGCCCGGACACAAGGTGCTCGCGGATGTAGGACGCAATGGCGAGGCCGGAGGACACGCCCGGGCACAGGTGGTCGTGCACCTGTACGGCCCGCAGCAGGCTGGAGCCCGCGCCGTGGTCCGCAGCGTTGATGGCGGTGATAATGCGAAACGCGTTGCCGCCAAAGAGCGCCTTGCCTTCCGGCGCGCCCAGTTCCTCCGGATGGGCAAAAAGGTACTCCGCCTTGATGCGGCGCACCTGCACCGTGGTCGCCACAGGGCGCGCCTTGTTCTTGCCAAAGGCCTGCTGCACGTCCTGCGCGGTATACTCCAGGTATGCGCAGCGCCCGCTGCCAGCATCGTAAAAAGCGAACCACAGCGGCGCGTCAAAGCGGCTTTGCACGGTGATAAGCCGCGCCGCGCCAATGCTGGCCCCGGTCGCGCGGGTCACGCCATCAAGGCAGCCCTGCGTATCCAGCCCCTGCGGCAGGGCAAAGCCCGCGTTGGTCATGACAATGGCGGTGCGCTCCTGCCACGGCGCGCCAAGGGTTCCCGCGGCCTGCGCGCTGGCGGCAACGCCAAGGGCGACAGCTTTGTCATACTGCATGGGCTGTTTCGGCCCCGCGTAGGCAATGTGCGCAAGGCACAGCACCAACAGCGCGGCCAGCGCCGCTCCTCTGCCATAGGACGCCAAGACGCCGTCTCGTTCCTGATATCGCATTGCTTCTCCTCCGTATGGTGATGAATCAGGTCAGCAGAAACTGCACGCCAACCTGAAGGCGAACCGGCAACTCAAACAGCCCCGCCGGGGGGCAGGGAAACGGCGCGGCGCGCTCCACAGCGCGGGCCGCGGCCTCATCAAGAGCCTTGGAGCCACTGGTCTGCGCCACGGTCACCGCAGACACCGCCCCGTCCCTGTGCAGAACAAACCGCACCACAACCTGCCCCTGCCGCGCCGTGGCCTTGGCCTGTTCGGGATAGACCTTGATGGCGTCCACACGCATTTTGAGCAGTTCAAAGTAGTCCCGCTGGCCCATGAATCCCGCCATGGCATCGCTGGCCGTAGCGGCCACGCCAACAGGCCCGGCAAGGGCGGCCATATCGCCCACCGCGCCCGGGGCTGCGGGAATGGTCGGCGCATCGACCGACGCGGTTTTCACTGGCGCAGGCGCGGCCATGGGCGGGGCCATGGCACGGACGGGCTGCGGCGAGACGGGTGTTGGCGCATCCAGCCTGCGGCGCGGGGTGGGGATATCGCGCCCGGAGTCCGAGGGCACGTCCGCCATGTCGATTTCAATGGCTGCAAGGCGCTCCGGTCCGGGGTTCGGCGCGGCCCACAGCCCAAGGCACAGTGCAATGGCAAAGACACCCACAAGGGCGGCAAACAGGCCATCCTCGCGCACGGCGTCCATCATTGCCCCGCGCCCTTTTCGGTGGCGAGGCACAGCTTGGACGCCCCGGCGGCCTTCACCGTGTCCATGACGTGCACCGCGTTATCCAGCACCAAATCCCTATCCGCGCGGATGATGACGGCCTTGTTCGTGCGCGCGGCAAGGCGGCCCTTCACCTCCGTAAACAGGCTGGCGTCCGGGACGGGGTCGGCGTCCACCCATGTTTTGCCCGCAGCGTCCACATAGACCACCAGCTCGCGCTCCACCTGCGGGGCCGAGGCCTGCGCCTTGGGGAGTTTGACGGTGATGCCCTCGTCCACCATGAAGTTGGTGGTCAGCAAGAAATAGATGAGCAGCAAAAAGACAATGTCGATAATGGACGTCAGGGGCACTTGCACACCGTAACGGGGGCGGGAATCAGGACGGACCATCATGCCTCGCGCTCCGGTCCGGTCAGGGTTTGCAGGTAGGCCACTGCCCCGCGCCGCAGTCCGGCCTCGTGCCGGGTGATGCGCGCCATCAGGTAGCTGTGCGCGGCCATGGCGGGCAACGCTACGGCAAGGCCAAGGGCCGTTGTGAGCATGGCTTCCCAGATGCCGCCCGCAAGCACGGCGGCGTTCACCTTGCCGCCCATTTCCTGAATCACCATAAAGGCCTTAATCATGCCGATAACGGTGCCCAGCAGCCCAAGGCTCGGCGCAATGTTGCCAATGGTGGCCAGCAGTTGCGTGCGGCGGGAGAGGTGGCGCAATTCGTCGTTGGTGGCGCTCACAAGCACGGTTTCCATCATTTCCCTGTCCGCCGCGCTGACGGGCAGCACCTGCGCCAGCACCCGGCCAAGGGCACTGTTGTCGCCATCGAGCATGGCGCGCGCCTCACCGCCGCGGCCGTCACGCACAAGGCGTCCCAGGCCGCTTGCCAGCTCCGCCCCGCGCACCCGCACGCGGGAAAACACCACAAGGCGCTCCACAAAAATGGCGCACACCAGCACAAAACACGCAAGAATGGGATAGACGAGAACGCCCCCCTTACCCAGCAGTTCCAACATGATCCCTCCGCGTCGTTGCCGCCGCGCTATCGGCGGCGTCCGTCACGCCAGCCCGGGGCTGGCCTTTGGTCAAATCCGGTTCGCCGTCAAAGTCCATGTCCTGCGACGTGGACACAAGGCGACCCTTGGCATCATAGGTTTCCCACACATCAGGGCGCCCATCGCCGTTGGTGTCCTCCCACACTGCGGCAACAACGCCGCCGTCGTAGGTGAAGACTTCCTCGGGCGAGCCGTCGCCGTCTCTGTCGCGCTCGGCGCGCAGGGCTTCGCCGCCGGGGCCGTAGAACCACGTCAGCACGGCGCCGCTGGCTTCGCGCTCGCGGCTTCGCTCCAGCGCGCCCTTCTCGTCAAAGAACTCCGCCATCTGCACCGCACCGTCCGGCTGGCGGTACTCCTTGTGGCGCAGCAGGCCCGCGCGGTAGCACAGACGGTATTCCGCCACGCCGTCCCCGTCGCCATCCTGCGTCAGCACCATGTCCCAACCCTCGTGGCCGTAGCGCTGCGTAATCTCAAAACGGCCGTCACCGTCCGCATCGCGCGTCAGGCGGGTCTTGTTGCCACCAGCAAACCATGCCCGAAGGTCCACGCGTCCATTGCCGGACTCGTCGGACTCCATAAACGTCACCTCACCGCCGGTCAGGCGCTGCCATGTATCAATGCGCCCATTGCCGCTGCGGTCATGCTCCACGCGCACGCACTGGCCTGTGGCGTCGTAGGTTTCCTTATGGTCCGGGCGTCCGTCGCCGTCCGCGTCACGCGTGAGGCTGGCGCGCACGCCATCCGCAAACAGCACCACGGTTTCGCGGCGTCCGTCGTGGTCCTCATCGCGCTCAAGGCGCTGGGGAACGCCTGCGGCGTAGGTCTGCACGGTATCAAAGCGCCCATCGGCATTGGTGTCCTGCCGCACCGTGGCGGGGACGCCCTCGGCGTCCAGCAGGCGAACCGTGTCACGCGCGCCGTCGCCGGTGGTGTCGGCCTCCTGCCGCACGGGGCGGCCCTTGGCAAAATATGTTGTCAGGTCCAGACGCCCATCGCCGCTTACGTCCTGCTCCTGCCGCTCGGGCAGGCCCTCGCTGTACACGGTGCGGCGCGTCAAAACGCCCTGCGGCGTGCGCTCCTCCTGCAGGACGGGCTGCCCGCCCTCGTACTGGCGGACCATCTCGGCCCAGCCGTCCTCGTCCGCATCGTGCTCGCTCCGGCAGACGTTGCCGTCCGCGGCAAAGGTGTACACAGCCTCGGCAATGCCGCTTTGGTCCGCGTCCACACGCCGGGTGTGCAGGACGCCGCCGTCATACTCCTGCCGGCTTTCCCACACGCCGCTCTGGTCCACATCCACCGTCACGGCGGCAAGGACGCCATGGTCATAGGCCTGCACCGTGTCCAGAACGCCGTCCCCGGTGCTGTCGCGGCGAATGGTCAGGGGCTGGCCCTTGGCATCAAAGCGGGCGTCGTATTCCACCTGCCCGTTTGCGGCGAGGCGCTGCTGGTGCTGGCGTACGCCGCCTGTGTAGGTTTCGGTCCACTCCCACACGCCGTCGCCGTCAGCGTCGCGCTCCACGCGGGCGATAGTGCCGCCCTCGTAGTGCTGGCGCAGTTCAAACCGGCCGTCAGCATCGGCGTCCACCTCAAGGCGCGTCAGGTGCCCGCCCGCATCAAAATGCGCCACGCGGTCCACCACGCCGTCGCCGTCGGTGTCCTTTTCCATCGTCCTTGCCTGCGCCGGGAGGGAAAACCCCGCCAGCAGCAAGACTATCGCGAGAATATGAAACCTTTTTGCACCCATAGACCCACCTCTTGAGTTCAGGTCCGTACTATCTTTTTTGAGTTAGAGCAATTTTTCGCATAATCATTTTTTTTTACTCATCGTAATTTCATATGAAATATAAAAACGTGTCACCCAGGGCTAATTTTCCGCCCCTGACCGGCCTTTGGCGCGGATTCTCCCCCTCTTGCCTCACACACCCCTTGACCTCGACGCGCCCTTGCGTATCCAATGCGCGCGAACCTTCTCACCATAAGGACACCGCATGACACAACAGCATTGCGACACCATAGCCAAAAGCCTCGGTCTTTCTCAGGCCGCCATTTCCGCCACGGCGGAGCTTCTGTCCGGCGGGGCCACAGTTCCGTTTATTGCACGCTACAGAAAGGAGCAGACCAAGGGGCTGGACGAAGTCCAAATCGCCGCCGTGCGCGAGCAGATGGACCGCCTTGCCGAATTGGACAAGCGCCGCGAGTCCATCATGTCCTCCCTCACCGAACGGGACCTGCTGACGGATGAGCTGAGGCGCGCCGTGGCGGGCGCGGCCACCATGGCCGAGCTGGAGGACATCTACCTGCCCCACCGCCCCAAGCGCCGCACCCGTGCGGAAATGGCGCGGGAAAAGGGCCTTGCTCCGCTGGCCAAGGCGATTTTGGTGCAAAAGGGGCTGGACCCGGCGGACGGCGCGCGCCGCTTTGTGAATGCGGACAAGGACGTGCCGGACGTGGACGCCGCCCTTGCCGGAGCGCGCGACATCATTGCCGAGGTTGTGGCCGAGGACCGCGCCGCGCGCGAGACCCTGCGCCAGCTCTTTGCCCGTCAGGGCGAACTGCGCTCGGCGGTCGTCAAGGCCAAGGCCGAGACGGACACCGCCGCCACCTTCCGCGACTATTTTGACTGGGGCGAGCGCGCGGCCAAAGCGCCGGGACACCGGGTGCTGGCCATCCTGCGCGGGGAAAGCGAAGGCGTCTTGCGCGTGAGCCTGCGCCCGGACGAGGACGCCGCCCTCACCCGCCTGAGCCGCCGCTTTGTGCGCGGCAAGGGCGCAGACAGCCAGCAGGTGCTGCTGGCCGTGCAGGATGCCTACAAACGCCTGCTCACCCCAGCCATGGAGAACGAAGCCAAGGCCGCCCTCAAACTGCGCGCCGATGACGAAGCCATCACCGTCTTCGCGGACAACCTGCGCGAACTACTGCTTGCCGCGCCCCTCGGACACAAGCGCGTGCTGGCCCTTGACCCGGGCTACCGCACTGGGGCCAAGCTCGTCTGCCTTGATGAGCAGGGCGCGCTGCTTACGGAGACGAAAATCTTCCCCACCCATGGCGGGCGCAAGGCCGAGGAGGCCGCGCGCACCGTCACGGACCTGTGCAGCCGCTACGCAATACAGGCCATCGCCATCGGCAACGGCACTGCCGGACGCGAGACGGAAGCCTTTGTCCGGGGCCTCACCCTGCCCGGTGCGCCCGAGGTTGTGATGGTCAACGAAGCTGGCGCGTCGGTCTACTCAGCCTCCGCCACCGCGCGCGAGGAATTCCCGGACCATGACGTCACCGTGCGCGGGGCGGTCTCCATTGGCCGCCGCCTCATGGACCCGCTGGCCGAGCTTGTCAAAATCGACCCCAAAGCCATTGGCGTTGGGCAGTACCAACACGACGTGGACCAAAAGAAACTGCGCGCCGCGCTGGACGCCGTGGTGGAGCACTGCGTCAACGCCGTGGGCGTGGACGTGAACAGCGCCAGCGTGGAGCTCTTGTCCCACGTCTCGGGCCTTGGCCCGTCGCTGGCCAAGAACATCGTGACCTACCGGACGGAGAACGGCCCCTTTGCCTCCCGCGCGCAACTGAAGAAAGTCCCCCGCCTCGGGCCCAAGGCCTTTGAGCAGTGCGCGGGCTTTCTGCGCGTCACCGGCGGGCGCGAACCGCTGGACGCCAGCGCCGTGCACCCGGAGCGCTACGCTCTTGTCCGCCGCATGGCCGGGGACGCCGGATGCACCGTCCCGGACCTCCTCGCCAGCGCGGACGCGCGCTCCCGCATTGACATACACGCCTACGTGGACGGCGAGGTGGGCCTCCCCACCCTGCGCGACATCATGAGCGAGCTGGAAAAGCCCGGACGCGACCCGCGCAGCAGCTTTGAGGTCTTCTCCTTTGCGGACGTACACGACATCAAGGATCTGGAGCCCGGCATGCATCTGCCCGGCATTGTCACCAACGTCACCACCTTTGGCGCGTTTGTCGATATTGGCGTGCACCGCGACGGCCTTGTGCATATCAGCCAGCTGGCCGACCGCTTTGTGCGCGACCCGGCCGAGGTGGTCCGCGTGCGCCAGCAGGTGCGCGTACGCGTCACCGAGGTGGACCGCGAACGCGGCCGCATTGGCCTGAGCATGAAGGACCTTGCAGGCGAGTAGCGCGGCCGTCGCCGCCACACTCGCACAGCCCCCCGGCCGCCGGGGGGCTTTTTTTGGCGCGCC
>NZ_JBUDSW010000197.1:0-7073 GCF_054921475.1 Desulfobaculum sp.
CTCCGCCGGGAGCATTGGGTCCGGCATGTCGCGCCCGGGTGTGGCTACCATGTGGGCCATGGGCGCACTGCTGCCCCTTGTGCTCTTTGCGCGGCGGCGCGGATGGCCCATGGCGCGGCGGTTGTGGGGGCTGGCCCTAGCCGCCGGAGTGGTGGGCATGGTTTACGGGTTTTGGCAGTTTTTGCCGCAGGCCCGCGTGCAGGCGCTGTTCAATATGCCGCGCTATTCCGTACCGCTGTTTGAGGGGGCGGATATCGGCATCCCCAGCTTGCAGACCTTTTATATCAAAAAGCGCCCCGGCCGCGAGGCGCGGCACATGAACCGCCTGCAAAAGGTGCGGATGCTTTTGGACGCCGTCCTGCGTCGCGGCGAAACGTATTTTGATATGACCAATCACAACGCGCAGTACTTCTACTTTAAGAAGCGTGTCCCCGTGAACATCCCCGCCGTGTACAACATGCCGCATCCCGGCCAGCAGCGCCGCGCCGTGGCGCGGCTGAGCGCGGACCCGCCGCCCCTTGTCCTTGCCTACGCCGACAACCAAAACCACAACGGTGGCACCGCCGCCCTGCGCGCCCATCTTGTCTACCGTTACGTCATGGAAAACTACGTGCCCTGTGAGTGGTACGGGCTGGTCTTTTTGCTGCGGCCCGATGTGATGGACCGCGCCACAGCCTTGCCCGGCGGCGTGACCGTGGCGCGCATGGTGGACGAGACGGCCCTGTCGCTGTGGAACCGGGCGTTTTACCAGCGCGATGTGGAGCGCTTGCCAGCGTCGTGGGGGCAGTCCGAGGCGACCCTTGTGGACCAGATGCGGCCCGTGACGGCCTGCGCTGTGAAGCCGGACCCGGCTGTCCCCGTTACCGGCGGCTGGTTGCGCCCCAAGGACGGACAATCCGCTGTGACCGTCGTCCCCGGCGGGGACGACGCAAACGGGCGCGGGGCCGGGCTGCTTGTGCTGCGTCTGCGGTACAACGTTCCCGGCGCGGTGGGGCGCGTTGAGGCCCGGTGGGGGGACGGACCCGGCCACAGCATGACATTTTCTGGCGGTAGCGGGACGTATATTGTTCCTCTGGATGCCGCCCCATCGTGGTTGATGTCGCCGCAGGTTTCGCCGGTGACGCTTCACTTTTCGGGCATGAAGCCCAAGTGGGCGGTGCGCGTGGACGAGGCGGCGCTCATGCAGCGCGCCGGGGCCCCGGACCCGAAAAGATGACGCCCCGCCTTGGCGCAGTGGTGCGGAGCGTGTATTGTGGCATGAATCTCTGAAATGTTTCAAAGAACCGCCATCGCATGGCAGGGAGCGCGCCCGTGAAGCATGTCCGGTTTGCCATCCTCGGTGCGGGGCCGTCAGGCCTTGCTTTTGCCCATGGGCTCCTGCGCCGTGGCGAGGACTCCTTCATCGTCCTTGAGGCCGAGGAGGAGGCCGGCGGGCTGTGCCGCAGCAGGCAGGTGGATGGCGCGCCCTGCGACATTGGCGGCGGGCACTTCCTTGATGTGCGCGACCCTGCCGTGCTGGATCTGCTCTTTTCCTTTATGCCCCAAAGCGAGTGGGCGCGGCACGAGCGCCGCTCCACCATCCGCTACAGGGGCGCGGAGATGGATTATCCCTTTGAGGCGAACCTCTGGCAGCTGCCGCTGGAAGAGCAGGTGGCGTTTTTGGTCTCCATTGCCGAGGCAGGATGCACCACGGGAGCGCCGCGGCCCACAGGGTTCGAGGAATGGATTGTGTGGAAGCTGGGCCGGCGCATCGCTGACGAATACATGTTGCCCTACAACCGCAAACTGTGGGGCGAAGACCTGTCGCGCCTTGGCACCTACTGGCTGGAGAAGCTCCCGGACGTCTCCCTGCGCGACAGCATCGAGAGCTGCCTTGCGCGGCGGCCAGCGGGGAAGGTTCCGGCGCATGCCGCGTTCTATTATCCGCGCGCGGCGGGCTACGGCGAGGTGTGGCGGCGCATGGCCGAGGCGCTGGGGGACCGGCTTCTCACCGCGACCCCCGTGCGCGCTGTGGAGCCGGACACCCTGACGGTGAACGGCCAGTGGCGCGCGGAGCGTATCGTTACCACCATCCCGTGGCCGCAGTGGCGGGAGTTTCCGGGGGTGCCGGATGCCGTGGCGGGGGACATGGCGGCCCTGCGGCATGTGGGCGTGCGTGTGACTCCTGTGGCGGCGCGGCCACAGACGCGGGCGCACTGGGTGTATGTGCCGGACGAGAATGTGGCGCATCACCGCGAACTGTGGCGGCAGAATTTCCTGCCCGGCTCGCGCGGCGGCTGGACCGAGACGGCCCTGCACCGCGCGCCGCAGGGCGAAGGCTTTGCGCATGAGTACGCGTATCCGCTCAATACCGCCCGCAAGCCGGAGCGCATGCGGCGCATCCTTGGCTGGGCCGAGGGGATGGGCATTACCGGCCTTGGCCGCTGGGGCGAGTGGGAGCATGTGAATTCCGATGTGGCGGTGGCCCGCGCCCTTGCCATGGCGGACCGGATGACCGCGCGGGACTGCGGCGGGGAGCGTGCATGCGGCTGACGCTGTGCATACTGTGCTGGAACGAGGTGGACGGATGCCGTCATGACATTCCGCGCCTGCCCATGGACGCCTTTGACGAGGTGTTTGCTTTGGACGGCGGCAGTGACGACGGCACGGTGGAATACCTGCGGGAGCAAGGCGTGGACGTGCGCCCCCAGCGCCGCAAGGGCTACAATGCGGCGTATTTTGAGGCCGTAGAGCAGTGTACGGGCGACGCCATCGTGTTCTTTCACCCCAAGGGCAGCATTGACCCCGCCTGCGTGTTGCGCTTTCGCGAAGCGTTCGACGCCGGGGCGCAGTTGGTGGTGGCCAGCCGCAACGCTCCCGGCGGGCGCAACGAGGAGGACGACACCTTCTTCCGCCCGCGCAAATGGTTTGTGCAGGGGCTGGCCCTTGCCGCCGCGCTGGTATGGAAGCGCGAAGGCGCGCGCATTGGCGATGTGCTGCACGGCGTGCGTGGCATTACCACCGCCGCCTTCTGGCGTATGGGGCTGGAGCGCAGCGGCGTGAGCATTGATCTGGAAATGGTGGTGCGCGCCTACCGCATGCGCCTGCCGCGCGCGGAATTCCCCGTGCGCGAGGGCGGGCGGCTGGCCGGGACAACGCACTTTAAGGCGCTGCCCACGGGGTGGCGCATTCTCTGCTTTTTTGCGCGCGAATTGCGGCGCCGCGGCGCGCGGCGGCCATGGACTGCGGAGTCGGTCATCCCTGCACAGGCCCACAAGGAGGACGCATCATGAGTGGTGGTTTCCGGCGGTGGCGTATCGCCCTTGCGCTTGTTGCGGTGTCGGTACTGTTTGCCGTGGGGCTGGTGGAGGCGACCTTGCGCATTGCCGGGTGGTCCTTTGAGCCGTACCTGACGCAGGTGCAGTTTGGCTGGCCGCACCCCAAGGCCATCCGCGAGGCCTACACCATTGACGACGACCTGTTTTGGGTGACCAAGGACTACGCGGACTCCTTCCAACAGGCGCGCGAGAATCCGCCGCGCATCGTGTTCGTTGGCGATTCCTGCACGCAGATTGGTTCCTACGACACACAGTTTGCGGAGTTGGTGGAGGCGGACAGCCCCGGCAAGAGCGTGCCGTTCCTCAACGCCGGTGTGGCCGGGTGGTCGTCCTATCAGGGCCGGGTGCAGGTGGCGCGCGACGTGTTGCCGCTTCGGCCAAAGGTGGTGACCATCTACTTTGGCTGGAACGACCACTGGGCCAGCTTTGGTGTGGAGGACAAGGACATCTCGTCCGTGCTGTTGCCCATGGGCCTCAGCCACCTGCGGGTGGTGCAGCTTATGAACAAGCTGTGGGCGACGAACCTCGTCAAGCCCGGTGTCATTACCCTCGGCAAAAACCGCGTCACCGAGGCGGACTACCGCGCCAACCTTGAGGCCATGGTGGATATGTGCCGCGCCGGCGGGGCCTCGCCCGTTTTGCTGACCGCTCCCACATCCCATGAGCGCGGCAAGGAACCGGAGTACCTCAAGCGGCGCTGGCTGCACGACCTTGCGGACCTCATCCCCACCCACCGCCGCTACAACGCCATTGTGCGCGAGGTAGCGCAGGAGCGCGGCGCGGCGCTGTGCGACCTGGAACGCATCTTTGACGCCCTGCCGCGCAAAGTGGTGCGCGAAACCTATTTCCGTAAGGATGGCATCCATCTGCACCCGCCGGGGGACGCCGTCATCGCTGCGGCGCTGTACGACACCCTCCAGCGGAGCGAGCTGATGAGCGCGGTCCTTGCCCCCAAGGACAAGACGACCTCCGTCGCCGCTACGGATGGGGGCGCGTAGCATGTGCGGTATCCTTGGCATGGTGGAGCCGTCCGCCTTTGGTGTGGACGCGGGAACCTTTACCACAATGCTGGACGCCATCGCCCACCGGGGGCCGGACCAGTCCGGCGTGTGGGAGGGTGAGGGGGTGCTCCTTGGGCACCGGCGGCTCTCCATCATCGACCTGACCGAGAATGGCCGCCAGCCCATGCACGATGCCACCCGCCGGGTTGTGGTGGTCTTTAACGGCGAAATCTACAACCACCGCGTACTGCGGGCCGAACTCACCGCCCGCGGCTATAGCTTCATCGGCCACTCGGACACGGAGGTCATCCCCGCCGCGTATCTGGAGTGGGGCGACACGTTTGTGGAGCGCCTGAGCGGCATGTTTGCCTTTGCCCTGTGGGACCGCTCGCGGCGGCGGCTCATCCTCGCGCGCGACCGCTTTGGCGAGAAGCCCCTTTACTGGCGGCGCGAGGGCGGGGCGCTGGCCTTTACGTCCGAAATGAAGGCCATGCGCGGTGCGGTGCCCCTTGGTGAGGATGTGGACGCGCTGTCGACGTACTTTGTGCTGGGCTACATCCCTGCGCCGCAGTGCGCCTTTGCCGGATGGTCCAAGCTGTGCCCCGGGGAGATGCTGGTCTTTGACGCGGCCACCCAGCGCGAGGAGCGCAGGCGGTATTGGAGCCTTGACGGCGCAGTGGGCTCGCTGAACGGCGTCACCTACGCGCAGGCCGTGGACGGCGTGGACCGCGCCCTCACCCGCGCAGTGGCCGAGAGGCTGGAGGCGGACGTGCCCCTCGGGGTGTTCCTGAGCGGCGGCATTGATTCCAGCCTGGTGGCCGCCCTTGCCGCGCGCGAGCATCCGCGCATCAGAACCTTTTCCGTGGTGCACGACGACCCGTCCTTTGACGAGAGCCGCTACTCGCGCATGGCGGCGGAGCACCTTGGCACGGACCATACCTATCTGCCCATGCAGGAGGGGCACGCGCGCGAGGTGGCCGGGGATATTGGCGCGCTGCTGGATGAACCTTTTGCGGATATGTCGCTGGTGCCCACGTATTTGCTGTCGCGCCTCACGCGCGGGCATGTGACGGTGGCCCTTGGCGGCGACGGCGCGGATGAATTGTTTTACGGCTATCCCACCCACCTTGCCCACGCCCTTGCCGGGGCTGTGGACTGGCTGCCGCGCATGGTGTTTTCCGGTGTGCGGCGGGGCGTGGATTTGCTGCCCACCTCCTACAAGGACTTCAGCCTTGATTTTCGGCTGCGGCGGTTCACGGCGGGGCTTGGCCTGCCGGTGCTGGAGCGGCACTTTGAGTGGCAGGCCCATGTGATGGCGGGCGAGCGCGAAAGGCTGTTTGCCCATGGCGCGCTGGCCGCGCCGCGCTTCCCGCGCGAGGCCGAGGCCGGATTCCTGCCGGGGGCGGAGACGAGCCGCCGCGTGGAGCGCGCGGACCTTGAATGGTATCTGCCCGGCGACATTATGCACAAGGTGGACCTTGCCAGCATGGCCAACGCCCTTGAGGTGCGCGCGCCGTATCTCGATCATGATTTTGCGCGCTATGTTCACGCCCTGCCCGTGCGCTACAAGTGGGGCTGGCGGCGGACCAAGAGCGTGCTGCGCACGGTGGCGGAGCGGTATTTGCCGCGCGAGATTGTGCACCGCTCCAAGCAGGGCTTTGGCTTTCCCCTAGGGCGCTGGCTGCGGCGCGAGCTTGCCGGAACCATGCGCGAAGCGCTGGCCGAAAGCGAGCTTGCCGCGTGTGGGCACTTTACCCCCGGCTACGTGACGCGCCGCATTGAGGAGCACGTGGACGGCCGCCGGGACAACAGAAAGCTGCTGTGGGCCATGCTGGTCTACATGCAGTGGAGGAGGGCGTATCTGTGAGCGCGCATCCCGTGGTGTCCTTCGTCATTCCCACCTACAACTGCGCGGCGGTGCTGCGGGAGTGCCTGACGTCCATTGCGGCGCAGGACTATCCGCCACAGGCCGTGGAGGTGCTCATCCTTGACGGCGGCTCCACGGACGGCACGCGCGAGGTGGCGCAGGAGTACGGCGCTACGGTGCTGGAGAATCCGCACGTCATCCATCCCAAGGGCCGCCCCATTGGTTTTGCCGCCGCACGTGGGGAATTGGTGTGCTGCCTCGACAGCGACAACGTTCTTGTGGGCGCGGACTGGCTGACGCGCATGACCGCGCCCTTTGCCGACCCGGACATCTGCGCCAGCGAGCCGCTCAACTATCTGGCGCGTGAGGGGGACAGCGTGCCCACGCGCTACTGCGCCGCCATTGGCGGGGATGACCCTGTGGCGCTGTACCTTGGCTATTACGACAGATTTTCCGCCGTCACCGGCGACTGGACGGGAGCGCCACGCACCGAGGAGGACAGGGGAGACTACATTAAAGCGGTGCTGACGGACCCGGACCGCATTCCGCCCCTTGGGGCCAACGGCTTCATTGTGCGACGGGCGGACCTGATGCGTGTGCCGCATGCGCCGTTTTTGCATGTGGATGTGGTGCACCAGTTGGTCAAGAGCGGACGCAGGGCGTTCGCCAAGGTTCGGGCCGGGGTGGTGCACATCCACGCCGGTGACGCGGAAGCCTTTGTGCGCAAGAAGAAGCGGCGCGTTATGCGCCGGGTGGACCGCGATGTGCGGGCGTTTTACTCCTACCGCTTTACCCTGCGGGACTGGGCGCGGCTGTTTCTGCGGGCGGGGCTGGTGCTGCCCCTGTGGCGCGATGCGCGCCGCGTGCGGCAGGTGGACCCGGGGCGGG
>NZ_JBUDSW010000198.1:0-7055 GCF_054921475.1 Desulfobaculum sp.
GCGAACACCTTGACGACACCTTGACCTGCCCCGTTTGCGGCGCGCGCCACGAGATGCGCGGCCCCGGGCTGGTCAGTCTGGACCAGACGAATCCCCGCGCAGAGCGCGGTACATATGGAGATGAAGTATGAAGATTCCCTTTATTGACCTGAAAGCGCAGTACCGCACCATCGAAGACGACGTGCGCAGCCGCATCAATGCCGTGCTGGAGCATGGACAGTACGTGATGGGCCCCGAGGTCCACGAGCTGAATGAAAAGCTGGCGGAATTCGCCGGAACCAAGCACGCCATTGCCTGTTCCAGCGGCACGGATGCCCTGCTGATGGCCCTGATGGCCCATGGCGTCGGCCCCGGTGACGCCATTTTCACCACGCCCTTCACCTTTGTAGCCACGGCGGAAGTCATCGCCCTCACCGGCGCGACTCCGGTGTTCGTGGATATTGACCCCGTGACCTTCAACATCGACGTGGAGTCCCTGCGCCGCGCCATCGCCGCCATGAAGTCCGGCGAACGCACCGGGTGCCGCCTGCCCCGCTGCGCCAAGGACTTGAAGCCCCGCGGCATCATCCCTGTGGACCTCTTTGGCCTGCCCGCCGACTACGACCCCATCATGGACGTGGCGCAGAAGCACGGCCTGTTTGTGCTGTCCGACACCGCGCAGGGCTTTGGCAGCATGTACAAGGGCAAGCGCTCCGGCTCCCTCGGCCATGTGGCCGCCACCAGCTTCTTCCCGGCCAAGCCGCTGGGCTGCTATGGCGACGGCGGCGCCGTGTTCACCGATGATGATGAACTGAATGAGCTTATGCAGTCCGTGATGATCCACGGCATGGGCGAAAACCGCTACGAGAACGTGCGCATCGGCATCAATGGCCGCCTTGATTCCATGCAGGCCGCTGTGCTCCTTGCCAAGCTGAACATCTTCCCCGGCGAATTGGAACAGCGCCAGCGTGTGGCCGATGCCTACACCGAGCAGTTGGCCGGCATCCCCGGTCTGGTGACGCCCACCATTCCCGAGGGCTACAAGAGCGCGTGGGCGCAGTACTCCGTGCTGGCCGACGACCGCAACCTCATCCAGAAGGCCCTGCGCGACGCGGACATTCCCACCGCCATCTACTACCCCCTGCCCCTGCACCTGCAGAAGGCCTTTGCCTCGCTGGGCTATAAGGAAGGGGACATGCCTGTATCCGAGGACTGCGCGGGCCGTATCTTCAGCCTGCCCATGCATCCCTACCTCACCAACGAGCAGGTGGCCGAGATTGCCAGCGTCATCCGCGACGCTGTCAGCTAGCCCGCCCCGTGCCCAATGGCATATTCAGGCCGCTCCGCTTGTGCGGGGCGGCCTTTTTTTGCGCGCTGTTCAGGAGGCAGGTGAGGCGGGTTCGCCGCTAAGGTTTGGCTTTGGCGCAAGGGATTTTTTGGGGAGCCAGCAGGCAAGGGTTGTGGCGCTGTCCACGGTGGCGGCGGTGTTGGCGGCCACAAAGTCGTACGGGGCGGTTTGGAGCAGGTTGATGCGCTTTGGCCCGGTGGTGCATAACAGCTCGCCCCAATTGTTGGTGTAGGCCAGCACCACGTCGCGGTAGGCTGGGTCGTCGCGTTCGGTCATCAGGTTGACCACAATGGCCGCGTGGGTGACGCGCTCGGCGGTCATGGTTTCCTCAATGCTGGTCTCGAAGACGTTGGCCTTGCGGAAGGCGCGGTGCAGCGTATCCAGCAGGTCCACGATGTTGGGCTGGCTGACGGGGGCCAGCAGGTCGCTGCCGCTCACGCTCATGCCCGGGGTGTACAGCCCGTTGGCCACCAGCCACAAAAGCAGGTGGGCCAGACTTTTGTGCCGCCGGATTTCCTCGGTCTGCTTCTTCTTGCTCCCCGGCTGGGCGGGCAGTTCGCCTGTGGCTATCCAGTCCACCGGGGTGCCGGGGATGCCCACGGAGGAGATATGCACGCCCGTGAAAATTCCGTGGGGGGAATTCATGAAGGGGATGTGCAGAATCTTGTCCTGCCGGGGCTGGAAATGGGCAAAGATTTTGCGGCCAAGGCGCGTTACATCGTCCTGCGTGATGGACACGCCCTGCGCGCCCGCGCTTTTTTGAATGTTTTCGTAGGTGGAGAAGAGAAAGGAAGCCACGCGTTTGCCCAGCTGCATCTGCTGCGCAAAGCTGGCGGCGTTGTCGTCGAGGCTGAGGTGCTCCAGCCCTGCGCCGGAGGGCAGCTGAGGCGAGACGTAGGGGTAGGCGAATTCCAGTCCCGTATAGCCGCGCGTTTGTCCTTCCAGCACGGAGAGGCCCTCGCGCCGGGTGAAGCCGGTGCGGCTGTCAAAGGCAAGGTCCAAGAGGTGCAGGGCGTCTGTGCGCCCTGTGGCGCGGAAGTGCTCATGCGCGCATTTGTAGAGCAGGGCGTAGGGGTCCAGCCGCCAAAAGTCGAGGGCGTGGGTGGTGACGCTGGCCTTCACGGTTTCGCACAGCAGGGTGCGCTTGGCGCTTGCGCCGGTGTAGGTATCCAGCAAGGCAAACTTGAGGATGGACTTGAACGGACTTTTGAGCGCCTTGACGATTTGCCACAGCGACGCGCCAAAAAATTCCTCCGGCGGAATCTGCGGCAGGTGCCCGAGGTCGATAAAATGCCCGCGTGGCAAGATGCCCGATGCCGCAACACGGGCAAGGGCGGCGTCCGTTTCAGCTGCGCCTGCGCCGGGGGGCGCGCACCACCATGCCGGGGCCTGTCCGGCTAGCACCACGGCGGTACGGTCGAATTCCTCCTTGAGCAGCAGCGCCTGACTGGAGCCTACGCTCTCCGCGTCGCTAAAGCCAAAGTTGTTGTCTTGGATATTGGTGAGGTCCATGACAAAGAAGTGCACTTCCAGCCCATGGACGTCGTCCGCCCACGCTTCAATGGCGCGGAGTTTGGCCCGGAAGGCGTCGGCGATTTCCGCCTCGGCCGCGTCTTCCTTCCAGCAGACCCAGATGTCGATGTCCGAGCGACCGGTTTGCACAATGGTGCCGATGCTGCCGATGGAGCAGACGGACTCCACGCGGATGGGGGCGGCGTCGCGGTCCGTGGCGGCAAGGGTTTCCTCTCCCAGCACGTCACGGGCGCGGTGCAGGGCGGCAAGGGTGGGCACAAAGCCGCGAATGCGCGCCCCCGGAGCAGGCGACCCGTCCGCAGGCAGGGCGGGTGCTTCCATGAGGATGGGCAAAAGGGCTTCAATGTCCGGCGCAGTGGCGGCAAGTTTGACGCCCGACCAGTCGAGCCGCAGCCGGTTGGCGTGCAGCCACCCCCGCATGGCGCATGCGGCGTCGCGCTGGGTTGCGGCGCGCTCCAGCGCGGCAAGCAGGGCCTTGGGCGCGGCCTTTGGGGCGGGGACCACATCATCGTCCGTTGCGGCCACGGCCTCAATGCGCCGCAGAGTCCAGTCGTCCTGCGCCGCAAGGATGGCGGCTTCATCGGAGGTGACGGCGTGGACTGCCGTGCCCAGAACGCGCAGGCCGTGGCAGGGGCAATGCATAAAACTGCCACCAGTTATGGCCGCGCGGGCGAGCAGTACGTCCTGAAACGCCGTCCCTGCGCAGTCCATATTGGTCCATACGGAGAGCGTTGCGTCCACGTGCAGCAGTGTGCAGGAGCGCATGCGGCAGTCCGTGAACTGCGTTCCGGCAAGGCTGGTGCGCGTCAGGGGGGAGACGCCAAAGCCGCAGCCGTCACAGCGCGCGCCATCAAACAGGCATCCCGTAAACGTACAGTCCACAAAGGTGCAGGCCTTAAGGCGCGAAAAGGAGAACCGCACCCCCCGGAAGGTACAGCCCGAAAAGGTCGCTTTGGTCATGGCGGCCCATGTCAGGTCCGTGTTGTGGAACTGGCACTGCGTAAAGCTGGCCTTGCGGATGGTGGCCGCAATGAGCGTGGCGCCCTTGATGGTGCACCCTTGGAGGGTGACGCCCTGCAGCCGCGCAGCGCGGGCAACGCCGCCCTGAATGGTCTGGCCGTCCAGCGTTGCCCCCTTGCCCAGCGCGGCGAGGGGGTGGGGCGGCGCAGTGGTCTTTGCCGCACTCTTGCCGCCCATAAGGCCCTTCATGCGGCCCATGAGGCCACTGGGCGACTCGGGTGGCGGCGCTTGGTCCGGGGCGGGCTTGGGCTGGGGCACGGGCGGGATGGCGACTTCCGGCGGACTAGGCGCGGGCACGCGCGGCGAAACACCCGCTTTGGCGAAGATTTTGGGCGCGGCGTGGGCCGCGAGTTGGGCCAGCACGCCAAGGGCCGCCACCCGCTCAGGCGGGGCCAGATGGCGTAGCGCGTCCTTTTGCGCCGCCCATGGACTGCCAAGGAGAACGGCGGCAATGTCCGCGCGCTGGTCGCCTGCTTCGGTGAACAGGCGTGCGGCCTCGGCGGGAAATTCTGGCGCATCAATGCGGCGCAGCAGGCGCAGGGCGGCAAGGCGGACGGCGGGCGAGGAATGGTGCACCGCGCGCAGGGCGGTCTTGTGGGCGGCGGGGTTGTCCCCGGTATTGGGGGCCAGCGCGCCAAGACTGCCCAGCAGGGGCACAATAACGCTGACGGAAGCGCCAGCCAGCAGACGGGCCAACTTGGGAGCCAATTCTGGGGCGTGCAGGCGGCTGATGGTGCGCGCCATGTAGCGCCGCTGCTGTTCGTCAAGGTCCATGGTCAGGAGTTCCTCCAGCCACAGGCGAAAGCGCCCCCGGAGCAGGGCATGCTGGAGGGGAAAGGCCACAGGTGCATCAGCGGCGGTCTGCGTGGCTAAAAACATGAGCACCGCGTCTGGGTCGGTCTTTTGGATGGCGGTCAGGCGCTCGTCCATCACGGCGGTAATGGCGCGGGGGATGCGCCGGGGAAACATGAAGAAGAGATTGATTTGGGCCAGCTGGCGGTGGTGGGGCAGATGCTCCAGAAGCATGCGCAGCTTTTCGGGCGGCAGCCCCTCGCGCAGGAGCAGGCCGGAGAGGGCGTTTTCCCCTGCCGCGCCAAGCTCGGACAGGGCGCTGAGGAGCGGCTGGGCGTCCTCTGGCGGGGTGTCTTCGGCCATGAGGGCGATGAGGCGGGCGGCGGCACTGGCCGCGCGTTGGATGTCCGGATCGTCGCGGTCCGCGCCGCGAAAGTGCCCCATAGCTTCGGCCACGGCGGAGTCCACTCCGCCCCGGGCGGAGCGCAGGGCGGCAAGCTGGTCAACAACGCCGCAAAGCAGGACAGCAGTGGCATCCATGAGCGGTTCGTCCCCCTAGGGCGCGCCCGTGGCGGCTTCGGCAAAGTAGTTGGTCTGCGGGCTGGGGCTGAGGTAGGCGAAGACGTCGCGCGGCAGATTTTCGGGCTTGCGCGTACCGAGAATGTCCAGCCCGTCCTCAATGCCAAGGTCCACCATCAGGGCTTCCGCCTTGGGAATGTCCGGGTGGTGCATGAGTACAACGGGCCGCGCCGCCGTGGCCGGCGTGGAGGACAGCACCATGCCAAAGTGCCCGTTGGACAGCTCCACAATGGTGCCGGGCGGATAGACGCCCATGTTGTGGATGAAGCTGGACAGAATGCGGGCGTCGAACTGGGGGCGCATGGCGGCGTACATATGCTTGAGAGCCCCGTGCGGGGTTTGGCGTGCGGCGCTGTCATTGATGAGGTTTTCAAAGGCGTTGACCACAGCCACAATGCGCGCCAGTGCGGAAATGGCGTTGCCGGAGCGGCCCTCGGGATAGCCGGAGCCGTCCATGGCCTCGTGGTGTTGGCGGACGACATCCACGGCGGCTTGGGGGTAGTCGGCAAAGTCCTCCACCAGCCGGGCGCCAAGGATGGGGTGCTCGCGTTGGAATTTGGCGATGGCGCGGTTCATGGACGTGCCGCCTTTGCCACTGGCTATGTGCATGGGCAGACGTCCCTTGCCGATGTCGTGAAACAGCGCGCCCATGCCAAGGGCGGTCATGGCCTTGTGCGGCAGGCCGATGTCTTTGCCCACCATTAGGGCCAGCACGGTGACATTGAGGGCGTGGTAGTTTTTTGTTTCCTCACGCGGGGGACCGCCCATCAGGGTGAGCATGGTCTCGCGCTGGTCCAAAAAGGTATCCACAAGGCTGGCAACAATGGCGCCCGCCTGTTCGGCCGCATCGCTGGAACGGGCCGAGGCGCGGCGGAGAAGGGCCACCACGCCGGACATGGTGGTCTCGTAGCGCTTTTCGCATTGCTTGTAGGAGCGCCGCCGCTCGCGGTTGCGCTCCACGGTTTGCTGGCGCAGGCCCAGAAGCTCGGCAGAGACGGGAGTGGGCGGCGTGTGCTGCGCCTTGTGTGCCGGGGCGGTGGTCTCATCCACCTGCGGCAGGGGCATCCGGTCCGAGCGTTCAAGGATGCAGATAATGGTTTCCACCCCGGCGGCGCGGATGGCGGCGATGTCCGATTCCCCGGCGATCTTGAACTCCTGCTTTTTCCAAAGCCCCTTGCCGACCTTGCGGTCGAGACGCACGTACAGCCCTGCAACGAGCTGGTCGGGGGATATGATGTATTGCGTCTCCACGGCAGTGTCCTCCGGCGCGGGAGTGGGTCATGCGTACGGTGAAAAGACGGGGCATATCACTATTTGAGTACGTTGTGGCGGTGGTGGTGTCAATGTGGCCGGGCTGCGGGCGGGGGCGCAGGAGAGGGCTGCTGAAAAGGATTTTGCCTTGTGTGGCAGTGGATTGTGGGGAATGGCCAAGCCGCTAAGCCGCGCTGAGGCTGGCGCAGGGTGCGGACAGGCGCTCTGGGAGAGGGGAGGGGACGTCGCCTCAGTGCGGCGTTGGACAGGCCTGAGGCGGCGAGGCAGGGACGCGGCGTAAAGTGGCGGCTTCTGTTGCGCGGAGCGTGACCGCTGGGTGAGAAACGGCTCGGCTGGCGCGGCTGGGCGCGGCGGGGTTAGCCCTCCGCCGCGGCGGCCATGTCTGTGTCGTGTGAGGGAAAAGCGCTTTCGTACACTTTGCCCCATTCGTACAGCTGTTCAAGGATGGGGATAATGCTGCGGCCAAGGTCTGTCAGAGAGTATTCCACGCGCGGGGGCACCTGCGGGTAGACCTTGCGGTGCAGCATGCCGT
>NZ_JBUDSW010000199.1:0-7038 GCF_054921475.1 Desulfobaculum sp.
GTGCCTGCTGTTGACGGTTATCCCGATCATATTCCTGCTCATCAACGCGCAGCTGAACATCCTGAAATCCTTCCCCGTGTTGATCATCGTGCCGATGATGCCCATCTTCGCCGTCCTCGGCTACAAGACCACGGCATACATCCAGCAGGTGTTCGGCAAGTTGGACGCCAAGGAAATCGAGCTCTACTCCATCCGCCTGTCCCAGACGGACAAGAGCCCGGCCGAAATGCCTCCCATGGAGGCTGGCATCGCCGCCCCGGCCACCGCTGAGCCCGCCGTCGGCGCCATGCTGAAGGACGACGCCAACATCGTCGCCCCGGCGCAGGCCGACTAAACCTCCCCCGCATCGACCCAAGCGCCCACGCGGCGCAGGCCGACGCACACCCCGGCTTGCCCCTCAAAGCCGACCGCACACCCGCCCCGGTTTCCTCTGGAAGCCGGGGCGGACTGCGTATGCAGGGCGTCGCCCCGCATGACTCCCGCTCTGCCCCTCCGCAACCATGCACGTGACAGCCCTACCGGAGGAGTATACAGCTCCGCTCCCTGTATTGGACCACAGCACGCCCTCTCCCGCGCTCTATAAGCAACGCCGCCACCCTCTGAGCCGCCGCCTTGCACTTTTCCCTTGCCATCCAACAAAGCACATGGCTATTCTTCCCGCTTGTCCTCGCAAGGAAACGGAATACGGTGAAAATCCGTAGCGGACGCGCCACTGTAACTGACATATACCTTTCGCAGTCACTGCATTCCTCACATGCGGGAAGGCTGCGGAGCACAGGGTCAGAAGCCAGGAGACGCCCTTGCAGGCAGAGCACGACAGTCTCGCGATTTGGACTGACTCGTCATGCACGCCTTGCCGCGCCCAACCGGGCGGGGTCTCTTTGTGCATTGTGTCTTCGCGCCAGTCGGTCGTTGCTCCTTGTTCATCACACATCAAAGGAGTGACCACATGCCTACCCACATTCTCGGTTTTCCCCGAATCGGAGCGAAACGAGAGCTGAAAACGGCTCTTGAAGCGTTCTGGAAGGGCGACCTCCCCGCAGAGGAGCTTGCCTCCACCGCCCAATCCCTGCGCCGCGCTCACTGGGCGCAGCAAAGAACGCTGGACATGGTCAGCGTCGGCGATTTTTCGCTGTATGACCATGTGCTCGACATGAGCTTCACCCTCGGCAACATTCCGTCCCGCGCCACCGCCTCACCGGGCAGTGAACTGGATGCCTACTTCCGCATCGCGCGCGGACGCTCCGCCGCCGACCGAAGCAAAGACGGCGTCAACGCCGGTGAAATGACCAAGTGGCTCGACACCAACTACCACTACATCGTCCCCGAGTTCACCAAGGACACCACCTTCTCCCTGAACGCGGACCGCTTGCTCGACCAGCTTGCCGAGGCTCACAAGGACGGACGCCAAGCCAAGCCCGTCATCATCGGCCCCGTCACCTACCTCTGGCTCGGCAAAGCAAAGGATGACAGTGACAAATCACAGCTGTTGCCACGGCTCTTGCCCGTCTACGAACAGCTCCTCAACGCGCTCCATAAGGCTGGCGCGCAGTGGGTTCAGATTGACGAACCCATTCTTGTCACGGAGTTGGATGCCTCGTGGCGCGCCATGCTTGAAGCCACCTACAACCGCCTTGCATCAAGCCCGGTGAAGTCCCTGCTTGCCACCTACTTCGGCACGCTTGAGGAAAATCTCGACTTTGCCCTTGGCCTCCCGACCAATGGCATCCATATCGACGCCGTGCGAGGCCGTTCGGAAGTCCCTCAGATTGTCGATGCTCTCCCCGGTGACAAGGTCCTCTCCCTTGGCGTCATCGACGGCCGCAACATCTGGAAAAGCGACCTCACCGCACTGCTTGACTGGCTGGAGCCTTTGGCGACGCAGTTGGGGGATCGCCTGTGGCTGGCGCCATCCTGCTCCCTGCTGCACGTTCCTGTTGACGTAGCCCTTGAGGACGCCATGGACGCAGAAGTCCGCAGCTGGCTTGCCTTCGCCACACAAAAGCTGGATGAACTGCGCATTCTCGACACGGCACTCACGCAAGGCCGCGACGCCGTTTCTGCCGATTTGGCCGACAACGCCCAGGCCATACACAGTCGCCAAACCTCCACAAGGGTCCACAACCCCACGGTGAAGGAGCGCATGCGGACCATTACGCCAGAGATGGGGCACCGCAACAGCCCGTACAAGGAGCGCCGAAACAGACAAAAAGACGCCCTCAACCTTCCCCTCTACCCAACGACCACTATCGGCTCCTTTCCGCAGACCAAAGACATCCGCGCCGCGCGACTGCGCTTCCGCAAAGGGGAGCTCGATACGAACGCCTACACGGAGCAGATGCGCCACCAGATCGAAACCGTCGTTGCAGAGCAGGAAAAGCTCGGGCTGGACGTACTGGTACACGGTGAACCGGAACGAAACGACATGGTGGAATACTTCGGCACGCATCTGGAGGGCTACGTCTTCAGTGCCTATGGCTGGGTGCAGTCCTACGGCTCGCGGTGCGTCAAGCCGCCCATCATCTTCGGCGATATCTCCCGGCCCGGTCCCATAACCGTGGAGTGGAGCACCTTTGCCCAGTCCCTCACGGAGAAGCCGATGAAGGGCATGCTCACAGGCCCGGTAACTCTCCTCAACTGGTCCTTTGTCCGCAACGATCAACCCCGCGCACAAACCTGCCGCCAGCTCTCCCTCGCCATGCGCGACGAAGTTCTGGATCTGGAAAAGGCGGGGATTCACGTCATCCAAATTGACGAAGCCGCCCTGCGTGAAGGCCTGCCCCTGCGGAAATCACAGTGGAGCGACTACCTCGACTGGGCCGTTGCATCCTACAGGATTACCGCCAACGGCGTGCAGGACGTCACCCAGATTCACACGCACATGTGCTACTCGGAATTCAACGACATCATTGCGGCAATTGCCGACATGGACGCAGATGTCATCACCATTGAGACGTCCCGCTCCGATATGGAGCTTCTCGATGTGTTTGACGACTTCTCCTATCCCAATGAAATAGGGCCCGGCGTCTATGACATTCACTCGCCAAACATCCCGTCTGTGGATTCCGTAGTGGACCTGATGCGCAAGGCCGCACAACGCATCCCTGCCGAAAGGCTCTGGGTCAACCCCGATTGCGGCCTTAAAACACGCGCATGGGCCGAGACTCTCGCCTCTCTTGCAAACATGGTTACAGCCGCCAAACAGCTGCGCGGCCAGTAGCACCACCACGGTCGCACCCACGCGGATGCCGCCATGCCTTGTGCGCGGCCTGTCCCCCCTGAGCAAGAGGAAACAGGCCGCGCTTTTTGTCTCACTTCCTCCCCCCTCGCATCCGCAGCCACAAGACCACAGCCCCCCATCCACACACATTGCAGCCCCACTGCCGACGCTGAACTCGCGCAAATGCCGCCATACACGGTCATGCCTCTTGAACTCTTCCCTTGCGTCATCACCGCAAAAATGAGTTTATAGAGAGTATGGAGGTGTATTCCATGCGTTGTGCTTTTGCCCTGCTTCTCACCATCGTGCTCTGTGGTGCGGCCCCAGCCGCACTGCACGCTGCCGAGCCGCTCCGCATCTACCTCGACGCCGACAGGTCAAGTGCGCAGGAATCCACAACCGCCATTGAACGCGGCATCAGCACCGCCTTGGCAGAAGTCCACAACACACTCCTTGGCCGCCCGGTGGAGGTGACCGTCCTCGACCACCGGGGCAATGCCATGCGCAGCCTTGCCAATCTCAAAACCGCCGCCGCAGACCCCAATATGCTGGCGGTGTATTGCGGCCTGCACTCTCCGCCCGTGCTGACGAACCTCCCTTTCATCAACGACAGCGGGATTCTGCTCCTCAACCCGTGGGCCGCCGCAGGGCCAATCACGCGCCCCAAAAGCGGCCCTAACTGGGTCTTCCGCCTTTCTGTAGACGACACCAAGGCCGGAAAAGTCATCATCAACCGCGCCATTGTCCAGCGCGGCTTCACCCGCCCCGCCCTGCTGCTGGAAAAAACCGGCTGGGGCTTCTCCAACGAAAAGACCATGGCCAACGCCTTGGCCACGCATGGAGCCTCACCAGCCGTCACCAAACTGTTCAACTGGGGCATCAGCGTGCCCGCCGCCAAAATCATGCTCCGCGACGTGGTCACCGCAGGGGCAGATGTCATCATCTTTGTGGGCAATGCTCCTGAAGGAATTGTCTTCTGTCAGGCAATGCTCGAGCTGTCCCCCGCGTTGCGCCGCCCCATCATCAGCCACTGGGGCATCACCGGCGGCGACTTTCCCCATGTCATCACACCGGCAATGCGCGCGCAGCTCGATATTGAATTCCTGCAAACGCGCTTCTCATTCCTCAGCATACGGGACAACCCCCTTGCGCGGCAGGTCTTCGCAAAGGCGACGGCGCTCTTTTCCGACGTTGCCACCCCGGAGGACATCACCGCGCCGACAGGCTTCGTCCATGCCTACGACCTGACGCGGCTGCTCATCGAGGCCACCAAACAGGTAGAGCTCGCAGGCAAAACACCCGAGAACATCGCCGCCATCCGCCAGCAAACCAAGCATGCCTTGGAGCACCTTCATGCTCCTGTGCAGGGCCTCATCAAAACATACACGCACCCCTTCACCCCATATTCCCCAGACGCGCCCGACGCCCACGAGGCCCTTGGCGCGCAGGACCTGACCTTCGGCCAATATGGAAGGCACAATGAAATCATCCTCATCCCCTAACGCCGACCACCCGCTTTCCACAGACGATGCGGGCCGCCCGTCGCTCTCCCGGGTGCTGACGTGGTCCATCATCGTGTTCTTTGTCCTGCAAACGCTCTCCGGTGTCGCGGTTATCGTCTTTTTCATCGGCGGCGCCATGACCGACCTGCAACACACCCACATGAAGAGCGAACTGACCGACAGAAAGCAGAATCTGGACTTCTACCTCAACAGCAGGCTGAGCCTGCTCCAGTTTCTTGCCAAGCAGCCCGCCATCATCACCGGCACCATGAATCCTACGCTCAGCAAGGCCAGCGCCATCGACACCATAGACTCCTTCTCGCTCTTGGAAGGGTCCGCCACCATTATTTTTCAGGATTTTCAGGGGAATATCATTCACAGCACCGCCCCCCTTGCAGAACATGCGCCACAGGGCGAACACTTTGCGGCCCTGATGCAGGAGGAAGCCGCATCGCACGTTGATGTCGTCACCATGGCTGGCGGCGCAGGATCCTACTGGCGGCTTGCCCTCCCCATCCGGTATCAGGGACGGCCCGAAGGCGTGCTGACAGCGCTCATCCCCATGTTCCTTGGCGAATTCACGGAATCCACCCTCGACGAAATGGCCGTCACCATCGTCTACGACGGTGTGCCGGTCTTTCAGGAAGGCAAAGCCGCACCGCCCGTCGTCGTGACAGAGGTCGACTCGTCATTCCCGGGCATCACCCTGCGGCAGGAAATAAGCAGCAGCGTCGTCAACAGACAGGTGACATACCTCGTGACCCTGCTCGCTGGCGCACTGGTTGGAGGCACTGTCCTCATCGTGGTCATCGTTCTTACCATCAGCCGCAGGGCCATCCTTGTACCGCACGAAAAACTCCAAGCACTCAGCGCAAAGCTGGAAGAAAAAGTGCAGGAACGCACCAGAGAACTGCAAGAGCGCCAAGACCAACTCACCATTGAAGTCCGCGAACGCGCCGAGGCCGAGATGATAGCGCGGGAGGGCAATCAGCTTGTTTCCGCGCTGCTCGCAGGCATTGGCGGCGCATTCTACATCATTGATCCCAAGGGACGGACCATCATCCGCTCAAACTCTATTCTGCACGGGATGTTCTCCACCACTCCGGAAGCTGTAAACGGCCAAAACTGCGCATCCGCCTTTGCAGGCCAGCCCGCCGACGCACAGCAATTCTTCTGCCCCGGCACCATCGAAACTCGCTACTGCGAGGGCGTAGGCACCCTCCCCGATGGATCCAAGTTCCCGCTGGCGCGCTACCTCGTGCCTATGGAAATTCAGGGCGAGGACCACATCGGCGTTATCCTTATGGACATAACAGAGCGCAAGAACCTTGAACGGCGGCTCAACACCGCGCAGAAGCTGGAATCCATCGGCGAACTCGCCACAGGCATCGCGCATGAAATCAACACGCCCATTCAGTTCGTCAGCGACAGCGTCCGATTCATCAAGGAAGCCTTTGAGGACATCTCCAACGTACTGGACGCGTATGACGCTCTGGCCAAAAGGTGCCGGGAAAACGGCATTGAGACGGAGCGCCTCAACGCCATAGACACCGCCGCTGACGACGCGGACCTTGAATTCCTCCGAGACGAATTCCCCAAGGCGTGCAACCGGGTTTTGGATGGCACAGAACGCGTGGCAAAAATTGTACGCTCCATGAAAAACTTCGCTCACCCCGGTGAGGGAACAAAGAAGCTGGTCGACATCAATCAGGCGCTGGAAAACACCATCATCGTAGCCAAAAACGAATGGAAATACGTCGCAGACCTCACCACAGACTTCGGCGACATCCCCCTCGTCCACTGCCTGCCGGGGGACATCAATCAAGTGTTTCTGAACATCCTCATCAACGCAGCCCACGCCATAGAAGGCGTGGTGGGCGACTCCGGCAACAAAGGCCACATTACGCTCTCCACCACCGCCGACGACGGCATGGTCACAGTCGCCATCGCCGACACAGGTAGCGGCATCCCTCAACAATTCCAAAACAAAATCTTCGACCCCTTCTTCACCACCAAAGAGGTCGGCAAAGGCACTGGCCAAGGCCTCGCCATCGCCCATGACATCATCGTGGAACGCCACAACGGCCAACTGGACTTCACCTCAACTCCAGACGAAGGCACAACCTTCTTCATCAAACTCCCCATCATTAGCACTGGGCCCGAAGCAGAGGGCGAAGAATGAAAACGGTGACAAGACGTCAGTGAGTGAGGGGGCTAAGGAAGCAACGCGGCACACCTTGGTGAGGCGAATGACTGCGTATGGTTTCATGAATGGAACTGGCGGAAAGGCCGTGCAGATGGCCTGCCGAGCCAAAA
>NZ_JBUDSW010000200.1:0-6998 GCF_054921475.1 Desulfobaculum sp.
TATTTTCAGGAGCGGCTTCCGCTCCTGAAAATCCTAAGGATTGTTAAGGAAATTATTTCCTTAACCAGCTCTGCTATCTTGATCTCTAAGGCCCTTCGTCCTTTCAGGCCGAACGACCTAAGAGCTCAAGTCGCCGGAGGCATCTTTTCTCGTCTTCGTCCCTTCGTCCTTTCGTCCTTTCTGCCCCCTGATAAGAAGGCACGAAAAAAGGCTCTCGATAGAATCGAGAGCCTTTTGATGACGATCTGGCGGAGAGGAGAGGATTTGAACCTCCGGTACCTTTCGGTACACACGCTTTCCAGGCGTGCTCCTTAAGCCGGACTCGGACACCTCTCCGCGTCGGGAAAGACTTCTAAGGAAAAGGGGAGCGCTTTGCAACCCCTTTTCCGGGATTTTTTAAAAAAAGTTGAAAGCCGGGGGCTTAGTCGGTCTTGGACGATGTGTCATCCTTGGCGGATGGGTCCTTCTTCTTGGGCTGCCAACTGCAGCTGTCCGAAGCGGGGCCTCAACCGTGAATGCCGAGTTTGGGCAAAATCACTTTGTTGAGGACAACGAAGACTCCCACGATGAGGAGCAGGGTCCAGAGTGCGTCCATAGGTCCTCCGTCTGTTTTGGGGCGGCGCGGTATCGCGCCGCGCTTTCACAGACTGTATATCCTCCTGATGGCGCGTCAATCCCCGGGGTGGACAATCTCGTCGTTTACTGGGCGTAGAAGGCCTTGATGGCGTCGCAGACGGTGCGTACGTCGTCATGATCCATACCCGGGAAAATGGGCAGGCTGAGGATTTCTCCGGCCATCTTCTCGGTGAGGGCGAGGTCGTCCGTGCGGCAGGTGGCCGTCCTATCCACGAACAGCTTCTGCTTGTGTCCGGGGATGGGGTAGTGAATGCCGGTGCCTATTTCGCGCTCGCGCAGATACTGTATGAGCTCTTCGCGGCGGGGGGCGCGGATGACGTAAAGGTGATAGACGTGCGTGCAGCCTTCGCGCTCGTGCGGGGTGGTGACGGGCGTTCCGGCAAGCTGTGTATCGTAAATGGCGGCGATGTCGCGGCGCTGGGCGTTCTCGGTGGCGAGCCTGCCAAGGCGGATGCGCAGAAAGGCGGCCTGCATTTCATCCATGCGGCTGTTGCTGCCTGCGGTGACGCTCTCGTAGCGGCTGGCTTCGCCGTATTGCTTGAGCAGACGGATGCGCTGGTCCAGTTCGGCGTCGGCGCAGCAGATGGCGCCGCCGTCGCCAAGGGCGCCGAGGTTTTTGGTGGGATAGAAGGAAAATGCCGCGGCATCGCCGATTTGTCCGGCGAGGCGGTCCTTGTAGGTGGCGCCGTGGGACTGCGCGCAGTCCTCCAGCAGGGCGACGCCGTTGGCGCGGCAGATTTCCGCGATGGGGTCCATGTCGCAGGACTGGCCGTACAGATGCACGGCCATGACGGCCTTGGTCTTTTGGGACAGCATGCGCTGTACGCTGGCGGGGGCGAGGGTGTATGTGGCCTCGTCGACCTCGGCGAAGACGGGGACGCCTCCTACGGCGAGGACGGCGTGATAGCAGGGCAGCGCCGTATGCGCAGGCAGGATGACCTCGTCGCCGGTGCCAACGCCAAGGGCGCGCAGGGCGAGGATGAGGGCGTCCGTGCCGTTGCCAACGGTGATGGCGTGGTCGCGGCCCAGCCAGTGGGCGAGTTCGTTTTCAAAGGCGTCCACCTCTGGTCCCATGAGGTACCAGCCGCGTCCCATGACGCGTTCGAAGGCTTCGCGCAGGTCGTTTTCAAAGGGCGCGGTTTGCGCCTTGAGGCTATTGAACGGGATTCCCATTGCTTTAACTCCGCTATGGCGGTTGTGGTTATGGTCTGGGGTCTGTGTACCTGCGCGGACGGGCTTTGGCAAATGGGGTAAGCGTTGTGGGCCGAGAGGACGGAAGTGATGAAAAAGGCGGGTGAGGAGGGAGAACGAAAAAGGGGAGACCTGACGGCCTCCCCCGAGATATGCGGCGCATGTGCGCGGCGGCGACGGACGGGCTAGATGCCCATCACGTTGTAGCCAGCATCAACATACATCACTTCGCCCGTCGTGCCGGAGCCAAGGTCCGAGGCAAGATACAGGGCGGCGCGGCCCACGTCTTCCTGCGTGACATTGCGGCCGAGGGGGGCGCGCTCCTCAATGTGCGAGAGGATGGACTTGAAGCCCGAGATGCCGGACGAGGCCAGCGTCTTGATGGGCCCGGCGCTGATGGCGTTGACACGCACACCCTTCTTGCCGAGGTCCGAGGCGAGGTAGCGGACGCTGGATTCCAGCGCGGCTTTGGCAACACCCATGACGTTGTAGTTGGTGATGACCTTTTGGGAGCCGTGATAGGTCATGGTCAGCACGGAGCCGCTTTCGCTGAGCATGTCCTCAAAGGCGTGACAGACGGCAACGAGGGAGTAGGCCGAAACGTCGAGCGCCAGCTTAAAGCCGTCGCGCGAGGTGTCGATAAAGCGTCCCTTCAGGTCGTTGCGGTCGGCGTAGGCGACGGAATGGACGATGATGTCCACATCCCCCCACTGCTCACGAACGTAGTCCGCAGCGCTTGCCACGGCGGCGTCGTCAGAGAGGTCCGCCTTGATGATGAACTCGCCGCCGAGTTCTTCGTTGATGGGTTCTATGCGTTTTTGAACGGCGTCGGATGCGTAGCTGAATGCCAGCCGGGCACCCTGCGCCTTAAATTCCTTGGCCACGGCGTAAGCGATGCTTCGCTGGTTGGCCACGCCGAAGATGAGAGCCTTTTTCCCTTCAAGCAGCATGTGGTTCCTCCTTTTACGGCACCGAACATAAACGTGGCCGCCCGGATAAGCAACCGGGCGGCCATGGGAAACTGCAATTCTTTACGCTATGTGCGTGGCGGCGGCAAGAACCTTTGGGGCGGGAAGGCCCCTTTTGACGCCGCTGCAAGGGGTGTGGGGCGTGCTAGGCAAGAGCGGGCTCCTGCCGCGCAGCGATGAATTCTGCCTTGAGGGTGTCCATCAGTTCGCGCACGGAGATAATTTCCTTGATGCGGTGAACGTTGGCACCGGCAAAGGCGAAGCCGTGTTTCAGCTTGCCCTTCTTGGCATTGGCGAGGGCCACGGCAATGCAGTAGGGGCTTTTGGTATAGTCGCAGGTCTTGATGCAGTGGAAGGGGCATTTAAAGGGCTTGCGCTTGCCGTTTTCCACATCATCAATGAACGGGCTGCGAATGGCGCGGCCGGGCATGCCCACCGGGCTTTTGATGATTTTGATGTCATCCTTTGTGGCGTCTACGTAGGCCTGCTTGAAGGCGTGGTCAGCGTCGCATTCGTGGGTGGCGACAAAACGGGTGCCCATTTGCACTCCCGAGGCGCCGCGGTCCAGCATGGCGCTGATGTCCGCGCCGGTATACACGCCGCCTGCGGCGATGATTGGAATGTGCGCGCCGTGTTCTTCCTCAAAGGGTTTGACCGCGTCCACAACATCATCAACAAGATTTTCAACGCGGAACTCGGGGTTGTCGAGGTCTTCCGCCTTGAAACCCAGGTGGCCGCCAGCCTTGGGGCCTTCCACAACAAAGCCGTCGGGCAGGTAGTCGAACTTGGCGAGCCATTTTTTGCAGATGACTTTGGCCGCACGCCCGGAGCTGACAATGGGCACAAGGCGGGTTTTGGTCTCATCCGAGAGATATTTGGGCAGGTCAAGAGGCAGTCCGGCACCGGAGAAGATGACGTCCGCACCTTCCTTGATGGAGGTCTTGACCATGTCAGCGAAGTTGGTGAGGGCAACCATGACGTTGACGCCGATGATGCCGTCCGTCTTTTCGCGGGCGGTGCGGATTTCGCGCGCGAGGGCGCGGCGGTTTGCCTCGTCGGGGTTTTGGGCCAGGTCCGGTTCGTTTTGGCCGATCATGGCCGCAGCGATAACGCCAACGCCGCCCTGATTAGCCACTGCCGAAGCAAGACCGGACAACGAAATGCCAACGCCCATGCCACCTTGGACAATGGGGATACGCGCCACGAGGTCGCCGATGTGCAGCTCCGGCATTTTGATGTCCGGGAATTTGATCTCCGGCATCTTCATTTCAGGAACCTTGAACTCGGGCATGCGCAGTTCGGAGATTTTCATGGAACTCCTTCCAGAATTTGTATTGACTAAATTGCTTGCGCAACCATCACGGTGTGAAATTAAGTGCGCGCAATGGATGTGCACCGCCGTTATGTACCCCAGCGGCGCAGATGTCAAGGAATGGCGCAGTGGTGGTGGGCGTGGAGGGAGGACGGTAGAGGAGAAAAAGGCGGGGAATGCCGCAGAGATAAAAGGCCCGCAGCGGGGCTGCGGGCCTTTGGAGACTGTGGGCGCGGACGCGGGGCGTGCGCCTGGTGCGGCGGCTAGACCGTGGTGAACGGCTTGCCGGTGAGGTGTTGGTAGGCCTCGGCGTACTTGGCGCCGGTCTTTTCGATGACCTCGCTTGTCAGCGTGGGCGGCGGCGGAGTCTTGTCCCAGTCCTGCTTGGAGAGCCAGTCGCGCAGGTACTGCTTGTCAAAGCTGGGCTGGGTGACGCCGGGAGCGTAGCCCTGCATGGGCCAGAAGCGCGAGGAATCGGGCGTGAGGACTTCGTCAATGAGGGTAAGGTGGCCGTCCACCATGCCGAACTCAAATTTGGTGTCCGCAATGAGGATGCCCTTCTCCGCAGCAAAGTCGCGGGCGCGGGAGTAGATGTCCAGCGAGGTGGTCTGCACCTTGTCCAGCAGGTCGGCGCCGATGAGGTCACGGGCCTGCGTCAGGGTGATGTTTTCGTCATGCTCGCCAAGCTCGGCCTTGGTGGAGGGCGTGAACAGCGGCTCGGGGAGCTTTTCGGATTCCTGCAGGCCGTCCGGCAGGGGATAGCCGCAGACGGAACCCGTGCGCTGGTAGTCCTTCCAGCCGGAGCCGGTGATGTAGCCGCGGACGATGCATTCGATGGGCAGAGGCTTCGCCTTCTTGACGATGACGGCGCGGCCTTCCAGTTCCTCGGCGTAGGGCGCGAGGGCTTCGGGGAAGTCGGCGACATCAGAGGCAATGAGGTGGTTCGGGACGATGTTTTTGAACATCTCCATCCAGAACATGGTGATCTGGTTCAGGATGACGCCCTTGAACGGGATGGGTTCGTTCATGATGACGTCAAAGGCGGACATGCGGTCCGTGGTGACGATGAGGAGTCGGTCCTCGGCGAGGTCGTAGATGTCACGCACCTTGCCACGTGAAGTCAGGGGAAATTCCTTGATTTGAGTCTCGGTCACGACCTTCATGGAATCGTTCTCCTTCATAAAGGATATGATGGTTGGCGGTGTGCACTGCATAATAGAAAAAGAAACGGTTTGGAACCCCCGTTTTTGCAGTGATTTCCGCTTTTGTGCAGGACAGGAAAGAAAAATTGCGGGGCCGGTGCGTTGGGGCGGTGGCTCCGCAGGGTGCCGCATCTGGTCAGGGCGGCAAAGAGAAGCCCCCGCTCAGCAGGCGAGCGGGGGCTTGGACATTATTTGGTGAAGCGTTTCTCCACACTGCGCGCGTGGGCTTCCAATCCTTCAAGGCGCGCAAGGCGGGCGATTTTGCTGCCATGGGCGGCTGTGAAGCTTGGCTGTGTCGCAATGACGCTGGAGCGCTTGAGGAACGTCTGAACCGACAAGGCCGAGGAGAAGCGCGCGGTGCCCAGCGTGGGCAGAACGTGATTCGGTCCGGCGAAATAGTCGCCGACGGGTTCCGGGGCGTGGTGCCCCATGAAAATGGCACCCGCATGGCGGATGTGGCCGAGCAGGGCCCATGGGTCGTCAACAGCAAGCTCAAGATGCTCCGGAGCGATGCGGTTAACGATGTCTGTGGCGGTTTCGAGGCTGTCGCAGGTAATGATGGCGCCCCAGTCCCGCAGGGATTGTGCGGCAATCTCGGTGCGGGGGAGTTCCTGAAGCTGTCTGGACAGCGCTTCCCGAACGTGCCCGGCCAGGCCTTCGTCGGTGGTGACGAGGACGGCAGAGGCGAGGGCGTCGTGCTCCGCCTGCGACAGCATATCTGCCGCCAGCCATTCAGGGTCGGCGGAGGCGTCAGCGAGAATGGTGATTTCGCTCGGTCCGGCAATCATGTCGATACCCACGCGGCCTGTCAGCAGGCGTTTGGCCGTGGTGACAAAGATGTTGCCCGGCCCGGCGATGACATCAACGGGCGTAATGGTTTGCGTGCCGTGAGCCAGCGCGGCGATACCCCACGCGCTTCCGGCGCGGACGATATCCGTAATGCCAAGGATGTGGGCTGTTGCAAGAAGTGTGGGGTTCAGCGTGCCGTCGGGGCGCGGCGGGGACACCACAGTAATATTCTGCACGCCAGCAACCTGCGCCGGGATGGCGTTCATCAGCAGGCTGGAGATAAGCGGCGTCTGCCCGCCCTGACCACCGGGCACATACAGGCCCACACGGTCCACGGGCGTGACCATCTGGCCGAGGATGGTGCCGTCGGCCTGTGTGGTCCACCACGAGTTTTCCTTCTGGCGTTCGTGAAAGGCGCGGATGTTGGCGACGGCTTCACGGATGATAGCAAGGTCCTCGGCCGGAACCTCACGCAGGGCGGCTTCACATTCATGATGATGCACATGCAGATGCTCGGCGGTGAGGGTGTCGCAGTCGAACTTGCGTCCATATTCCGCAATGGCTTCGTCGCCGCGCTCCCGGACATCGGCAAGGATGTCGAGCACAAGAGCGTCAACGTCGTGTCCGGGATTGTCGCGTCCGGACAGCCACTGGCGGATACCGTCGAAATCTTCGGGACCGCAATAGGCGATCTTCCGGCAGGGCATGATGCATCTCCTTAGGATGGATTGATGAATGTGCGGCCTGAAAAGCCGCGCCGTTGTAACGTCTGGACAGAGAGATATAGGAGAGAGCCGGGGAAAAGTCGAGAGGGGATGTTGTGTGTGGGGGGGAGGGGAGGGGAGGGGAGGAGAAAGGGGAGGTGATGGGAAGCCTTGTGAGGCGCGGGGGTGCGTCTGG